>JAAYQT010000223.1 GCA_012519165.1 Synergistaceae bacterium | reverse complement strand
TCCACCAGGGAGGCAAGCCAGGAGGCGCCCTCCCGCCCCGGCGCGGCCAGGATGTACTCCCCCCTGCGCTCGGTGCCGTCCTCAAGCCTTATTCCGACGGCCCTTCCCCCTTCGACTATAATATCCTCCACGAAGGTGTTCATGAGTATGTCGCACTTCTTGACCAGGTCCTCGTACATGTTATTGAGCACTTCGCGGGAGGCGTCGGTGCCTATGTGCCTTATCCGGGCCGGGAGGATTTTCAGGCCTACGCTGGAGGCCTTTCTGATGGTGTCCTTGACTATGTCCCCCCCGGGCTCGTAGGCATTATTGTCGGCGCCGTAGTCGACGAAGGTCTTGTCAACATAGCCGATCATGTCCAGCAGGGCGTCCTCGCCGATGTTCTGCTCAAGGTTGCCCCCGAAGCCCGTGGTCAGGGTCAGCTTGCCGTCGGAGGCGGACCCCGCCCCTCCCCAACCCGAGACTATGCTGCATGATTCGCAGTTGAGGCAGGTCTTGCTCTTTCCCTCCACGATGGGGCACTTTCTGTCCCTGATAAGCCTGCCCTTATCCACTATAAGCGTTTTTTTACCGTGCCTGACCAGCTCCATGGCGGCGAAGACCCCTGCGGGGCCTGATCCAACAATTATTACGTCGTATACCATAAGAAATTTTAGGGCGGCCCGGAGGCCCGCCGTTTCCTCCAGTCTTTAAGCTGCAAAAATGGCCCTACCTGCGGTCCTTCCGGTATCTTGAACCGGAGAGGCTTCGCCTGAGGGCTTTCAGAGTATCAAGATCTTTGTCCGGCCTCTCCCCGGAGGAAGAGGCGGATGTCTGGATGCGGTCCATCTTCACCAACACTTCTATGCTTTTCACGTCAACGTCGATTGCCCGGGCAAGCCTGGCGGCGGTAACCCTCCGCTGCCGCCCGTCCTCCGACGTGCGGTCCCTCAGCCAGGACCAGGCCGCCCTGTAGACCTCGTCGAGATATTCGGCGCAGTCGGGGCAAATAGGGATGCCGGTCTCCTCACCGCCGTCGATAAAAGCCTTATTGCAGTGTTCGCAAATTTTCAAGGCCATTGTCCCTTACACCGCCCTTCGTCAGGAGACCGCAGGAGCGAGGACGGCCCTATTGCCGCCCGCTCTCTTTGCCTCCCGAAGGGCTATGGAGGCCCTCCTCATGAACTCCTCCGGCGTGGCCTCCCTCCGGAACTCGCTGACGCCCAGGCTGCACGAAAGATGGACTCCGGGCAGAAGTTTTGAACTGAAAACCATGGCTCTAACCTTCTCGGCCGTCCGGTGGGCAATGTACCCGCCTGCGGACGTCAAAATGGCAAACTCCCCCGGCCCCAGGGCGGCCGCATAGTCGTCCGGCTGGATTTTTGCCGACAGCTCCCTGAAGAAATCATCCCGGAAGCGAAGGCCGTCTCCGCCGCCAAGCCCGCCCAGCAGCTCGCCGAAACCGTCTATTTCAAGCATAATCAGGGAGAGGGGTTTTCTCGTCCTCTCCGCCGACTCGGCCTCCCGGGTCAGTTTTTTTATAAAGTCCTCCCTGTCGTGAATTTCAGGCCGGGTCCGCTTTTCGGAGCATCCCCCGGCGGAAGGCGCAACAGCGGCCTCGCGGGGGTCTTCCCTTATGACCGCCAGCAGGGAGGCGGCGCCGTTGCCCTCTGCGGGGACGGCGGATACAGTTACGGAAAGCTCCTCTCCCGACGGCAGAATCAGGGAGCAGCCTGCCTCCGCAGGGGCTGCTTTATCCCCGGAGGCCAGGGCGGCAATCCGCCTGGCGTCGCCGGGGGAAAGAAGCCCCAGTTCGTCCAGCCCCCGCCCCCTGGCCTCTTCCGGCCCGATCCCCGTCCTTGCCTGAAAGGCCCTGTTGCAGTCAAGGACCTGCCCGCCGTCCCGGGCAATTATTACCGCCATGTCTGATACCAGGGAGAAGAGCCTTCGAAACTTCTCCTCCCCCGCCCTTGTCTCCCTCTCGGCTCTCTTCTCCCCGGTCCTGTCGCACAGGGCAAGGGAGATGCCGGTTATCCTGCCAAGGGGTGAAAATATCGGGGCAAAGGAAAGAACCCGGTACCCGCCCCCCGATTCCCTGCCTATTTCCGCCCCGTAGCCGGCAAAGGCCTTTTCCGCCGCAAGACGGAAGGGCAGGCCTTCATCCCCTGAAGGCTCCAGGTCCAGAACCGGCTCCCCCACCTCCGGGGTTCTTCCCCACAGGAGGGGCGCTTCCCTGATAAAACCCGAGGTCATGGAGGTTATCTTCCAGTTCTCGTCGATAACGGCGGCCTTTATATTATCAGCCCCGGAAGGAAAGGCTGAAACAGAGGCGTCTTCCGCTTTTTCAGCATCCGGCGCGGGTATCTCCCTGGCCACTGCAAGAAGGGTGTCGTCTTCCGCCGGGTCCGCCGGGGTTACAGTTATCTCCAGCCACTTTTCACTTCCGTTTTCAAGAATGACCGGGAAGGCGGCCGTCTTTTCCCAGGGGCCGCCCCCGGCGTTTCCTTTAAGCAGATCCTCCGCTGCGGCGCAGAAACCGGGCGCCGCCATATCGGCAAGAAGAAACCTGGGCCGTTCCCTGAGGGGAAATCCGAAAAAAGACTCCCCCCGGCCGTTTAAAAAGGTGACCCGCCCTCCGCTGATAATCATAAGGATAAAAAGAGGGTTTTCAAGCAGCGCCAGGTACCGCCGCTCCACGTCCCTAAGGGCCGCCTCCTCCCGCCTCCAGCGGGCTGCTTCACTCTCCAGCCTTGCCGCCTTTCGTTTAAGGAATTCCACCCTATCGGCGCCGCCGTTTCCAGGGGTATTCTCGAACTCTTCGTCCATCGGTCCTGCCCCTTCCTTACAAAAATCCCGCCCCCGCCGGGCTACTTCCGCTGCATTCGGAAGTAGCCGCCGGAGCAGCCTTTCACATCGGTAATGCAGATAAAGCCCCTGTTCCTGGTATAGGACGTAATGACGGCAATATCGCTCCGCCTGCAGATGACCTTTACAATGGTCTTGACCCCGTCCCTGCCCGTGCCGTGAATAACCGTCGCTCCGAAGCCCCCGGCCCGGATCTCCCTTATCACTTCCGCCGTATCGGGGGAGTCGTCCATGATAATCTCCAGGAGGACGAAGGCGTTCATAAGGCGCTCTTCGAAGAGGGAGCCCATAAAGGTTCCGGCGGAGAACCCGGCGCAGTAGACTACCATCTGAACGAAGGTCATCTCCCGTCCCCCGCCCATTATACGGCTTAGCGCCGTGAGATAGATCATTATCTCAAAAAAGCCTATGGTCGCCGCCAAAAACCTTTTTCCCCTTACCAGGAAAAGGATTCGGATAGTGCTGCAGCTCACGTCTATGATTCTTGCAAAAAATATAAGAAGGAGTCCTACGACGTCCATTGGATTCTCTCCGGTTCAAATTTAATTTTCATGAAGGCTCCTCCTTGCAAAACGTATATATTATCCTACCATAGAGCGTGAAAAGAAAGAGAGTTTCGGTGCGCAAATCCCTTTCTCGTCGTATAATGTCCCAGAGGGCGGATCGGACCACCTTAATACTTATCCGGGGGTTGGCCAATGGACAGAGAACGCACTATAACTTTTCTTGAAGAACGAATCTCTTTTTTATACCACGAAAGAAATGCGGCCGTCAAAGCGTTTGAAACAGCCCTTGACCTTAACGCTTTCACCGCCTCCCTTACCGGCCTCGGCTCGACAAGGGAAGTCCTTGAGGAGACCGCCTCCAAGCTCCGCACCATGGCCAGCTTCGGCCCCCTGGCCTTCTACCTGGTGACCGAAGACGACCCCTCCCTGAGCCCCGCATGGGCCGACCCGCCGGAGGAGCTGCACAGGCTCGACGACGAGCTTGCCCTCCTCATCGAGGACAGGACCGTTGCCTGGGCTCTGAAGCGCAAAGAACCCGTTATAGTCTCCGCCTCGGGGGGGAGGGAGAAGCTCTTCCTTCACGCCATTGCGTCCCCTTCCAAGATCATCGGCCTGCTCCTGGCCTTCGTGGAGAGCCGGGAAGAAAACGGCGACCCGGTCCCCTCCTACCACGACTTCCTCTCCATTGTCCTTGCCACCGCGGGCGGCCTGCTGGACAACCTTCTTTTAAGGGGCAGGATTGACGAGCTCAACAAAAACCTTCATGAAAAAATTGACAGCCTCGAAAAATCCCGGGAGGAGCTCTCTATTTACCGGGACAACCTGGAAATAGAGGTTATAAACCGCACCAGGGATCTTGAAAGGGCCAACAGCGAGCTCCGGAGGGAGATCGAGGAGCGGAAAAAGGCCGAGGAGGAGGTCCGGTACAGGGCCTATCACGACGCCCTGACGGGACTTGCCAACAGAGAGCTCTTCTCGCAGCGCCTCCAGGAGGCCATCGACAGGAAAAACCCTGTAGCCGTACTTTTTATGGACCTGGACGGCTTTAAAAGCGTAAACGACACCCTGGGACACGACACGGGAGACCTGCTGCTGCAGAAAATTGCCAGGAGGCTCACCCGGGAAGTTGAAGAGGGCGACACAGTGGCCCGGATGGGCGGTGACGAGTTTACAATTGTAATTCCCTCCCCCGCCTCCCTGGACGCCCTGAAGGATACTGCCTCCAGAATACTGGAACGGGTGGCAAAGCCCGTACGGCTGGCAGACCGGGAGATCTCGGTGACCGCCAGCATAGGCATCAGCGTCTGCCCCGGCGACGGCGTCACCGTGCAGGACCTGATGAAGCACGCCGATATCGCCATGTACGCCG
This sequence comes from Synergistaceae bacterium, assembly GCA_012519165.1. Classification (GTDB taxonomy): domain Bacteria; phylum Synergistota; class Synergistia; order Synergistales; family Aminobacteriaceae; genus Aminivibrio. Next base: position 768 of record JAAYQT010000223.1, on the reverse strand, counting down.
CCAAAGAGCAGGGGAAAAACAGGTACCGCTTCAAGAGGGACCTCCCCGGAAAAACCCCGGCGTGAAAAAAGGGGAAGGCGGCGAACCGCACTCCCCCCGGTATATACGACTTTTTCGTTAAAACGCTACTTCGCTTCTTCGGCTTTTTCTTCAGCCTTATCTTCAGTCTTTTCTTCTTCCTTATTTACATCGTCCTTCGGGGCCTCGTCTTTTTTGTCGCCGGTAAATTCCACCCCGTACTTCTCCTTCAGCCTCGCCAGCTCGCTCCTGTAGACAGAGGCCTTCTTCTCGTTTTCAAGGCCTTCGGTAATCTCGGCCTCCACTTCCTCCAGGGTCTTTACAGAAGCTTCTTTCCTGTCGGTAAGTTTTATAAGGTGCAGGCCGTACTCGGTCTTTACCGGCTCTTCGGTGACTTCCCCGGTTTTCATGGCAAAGGCCGCATCGGCAAACTCCTTCACCATCTCCCTTTTGGAGAAAAACCCGAGATCCCCGCCCTGCTTGGCCGAGTCGCAGGTGGAGTACTTTTTAGCCGCGTCCTCAAAGGACATGCCGCCCTCGAGATCCGCCTTTACCCTGGCCATTTCCTCCTCGCCGTCAACGAGAATGTGGGAGGCCCTCACCGTTTCGGGCACGGCAAAGCGGTCCCTGTTTTTCTCGTAGTACTCTGCCGCTTCCTCCCTGCCGACCTTTACGTCCTTCATAACGGCGTCAATGGCCAGCCTGCGGACCACGTCCTTTTTTAGGTCGTCCATCATGGCGGCGAACTCC
>JAAYQT010000222.1 GCA_012519165.1 Synergistaceae bacterium | reverse complement strand
TGGATTACGCAGCAACTTCTTTTACGGCGCCAGAGGTGGTTTCGGCCATGTTGCCCTTCTTTACCGAAAACTTCGGAAATCCTTCGTCCATCTACTCCTTCTCTGAAAAAAACAGAAAAGCCATCGACGACGCAAGGCAAAAGACCGCCGACTGCATAGGGGCGTCCAAGGACGAAATCTACTTCACCAGCGGGGGTACCGAGGCCGATAACTGGGCCCTGAAGGGCGGTGCGGAGAGAAACCGTTCAAAGGGAAACCATATTATAACCACCAAGATAGAGCATCACGCCGTCCTTCATACGGCGGAATATCTGGCCAAGAACGGCTTCGACGTAACCTTTCTCGACGTGGACCCCGAGGGCAGGGTACGGATGGAGGATCTTAAAAAGGCGGTTACAGACAACACCATCCTTGTTTCTGTGGTGTTTGCCAACAACGAAATAGGCACAATCCAGCCCGTGGCCGAGATAGGAGCCTTCTGCCGGGAGAAGGGGATTCTCTTCCATACCGACGCAGTGCAGGCGGCGGCCCACCTTCCCATCGACGTGAAGGCCATGAATATCGACCTCCTCTCCATGGCCGCCCACAAGTTTTACGGTCCCAAGGGCGTAGGGGCCCTCTACATCCGCAAGGGAGTACGCATCGACAACTTCATGCACGGCGGGGGCCAGGAGAAGGGGCGCAGGGCCACTACCGAGAACGTGGCGGGAATAGTGGGCATGGGCAAGGCCATTGAGCTGGCCTCGGGCAGAATGAGAGAGGCGTCGGAAAGGATTTCGGGGCTGAGAAATATGCTCATTGACGGAATCATGAAATCCGTCCCCCACACGAAGCTCAACGGGGCGCCTCCGGGAGAGCGGCTGCCGAACAACGCCAACTTCAGCTTTATAGGCATTGAGGGGGAAACTCTGCTGCTGGACCTCGACAGGGCGGGCATCTATGGCTCTACCGGGAGCGCCTGCTCCTCCGGCTCCCTGGACCCGTCTCATGTGCTCATGGCCATAGGCCTGTCCCACGAGCTTGCCCACGGCTCCCTGAGGCTTACCCTGGGCGAGGAGACCACAGAGGACGACATTAAGTACGTCCTTGAAACCCTCCCCGGAATAGTCGAGCGCCGAAGAGCCATGTCCCCCCTGTGGGAAGACTACCTGAAGAGCCTATAAACAAGAAAGAAGGGAATATCATGTACAGCGAAAAAGTACTGGATCATTTCCAGAACCCCAGAAACGTGGGAGAGATAGAAAATCCCGACGGAGTCGGCCAGGCGGGCAACCCCAAGTGCGGCGATATTATGAAAATCTACCTCCGGGTGGAGGACGACGTAATTACCGACATAAAGTTCAAGACCTTCGGCTGCGCTTCGGCTATAGCTTCTTCCAGCATGGCCACGGAGCTTGTGAAGGGCAAAACAGTTGAAGAGGCCTGGAACCTGACAAACAGGGCGGTAGCCGAGGCCCTGGACGGCCTTCCCCCCGTAAAGATGCACTGTTCAATTCTTGCGGAGGAAGCCATCCATGCGGCCATAAACAACTACCGCAGAAATAAGGGGCTTCCCGTATGGGAAGAAGAGACCCACGAGGAACTGGTCCATCATCACGCTCATCACCACGCCTGAGCCATGAACGCCGACCTTCCCCGGTGTCCCTGGTGCGGTAAGGACCCCCTTTATCTTGACTATCACGATACCGAATGGGGCAGGCCCGAGAGGGACGATAGAAAGCTTTTCGAGTTTTTGATCCTGGAGGGCGCGCAGGCCGGATTGTCGTGGATATCCATCCTGCGCAGACGAGAGGAGTACAGGCGGGCCTTTGACGGCTTCGACCCGGAAAAGATCGCCCGGTACGACGAAAAGGCGGTCGCCCGGCTGATGCAGGACACGGGTATTGTCCGGAACCGCAGAAAGATTGAAGGCGCAGTAAAAAACGCCCGGGCCTGCCTGTCCCTGAAGGAGTCGGGCAGGACCCTGTCGGACTTTTTGTGGGACTTTGTGGACGGCGCTCCCCTCGTCAACAGCTGGAAAAGCTGGGAGGAAGTCCCGGCGTCCACGGCCCTCT
>JAAYQT010000221.1 GCA_012519165.1 Synergistaceae bacterium | reverse complement strand
TTTTTTAAAACTTTAAAAACGAAAGCGCGTGAGAATATGAGTGCTCTGTATCTGAGAGTCTACCCCGACCCGGTGTTAAGACAAAAGACCAGGCCCGTGGAGGTCTTTGACGACGGTTTTAAGGAGCTGGTGGCCGACCTAACCAGGCTTATGCACATACACGACGGCGTAGGGTTTGCCGCCCCCCAGGCGGGCGTCCCTCTGAAACTTGCAGTGGTCTGGTATCAGGAGGAGCTTCACGTCCTGGCCAACCCCTCGGTGGTAAGTTCTGAAGGGGAGCAGGAGGGGGAAGAGGGCTGCCTGAGCTTTCCCGGTATATTCGGACAGGTAAAGCGGCCTCTTAAAGTGACGATACGCCATCAAGACATTAACGGCGCAGAGCGGCTTACGGAAGTTGAAGGGTTTTTGGCCAGAGCCTTCCTGCACGAGATGGACCACCTTGAAGGGAAGCTCCTGATCGACCACTTCTCCCCCTTGAAGAGAAGCATGGCCAAAAAAAAGCTGCTCAAGGCGGCGGAACTGGGCGAGGCGGTTTCGTCATGACCGTCGGCGCTTCCGGCGCCGGCGGGCATCCGCTTTGGTTTTTCGGTACGGGGGCCTTTGCCGCCCGCTGTCTTGAGGTAATTCACGACGAGACTCCTTTCAGCGTGGTGGTAACTTCCCCTCCCGCAAGGGGAGGCAGAGGGTTGAAGCTTATTCATTCGCCGGTAGAGGAGACCTGCGGCCGCCTGGGGATTCCCGTCCGGCATTCGTCGGCAGTAGGAGATGACGGGGAGCTTCTCTCCCTTCTTAAGGAAGCGCCCCCCCTGGCCATCCTGGTGGTTGATTTCGGCCAGAAGATACCGGAGCCCTACCTGTCGGCGCCCCTTGAGGGGTGCCTTAACATCCATCCTTCCCTTCTTCCCCGCTACCGGGGGGCCGCCCCGGTGCAGCGGGCCCTCATGAACGGCGACCCGGTTACGGGAGTCTCCCTCTTTCGCCTGGTAGAGGAGATGGACGCAGGGCCGGTCCTGCTGCAGGAGGAGTTCGCAGCAGGCGAACTTTCAGCGGGGGAGCTTTTGGAGGCGCTGGCTGAAATAGGTGGCAAACTTTTCCTTTTGGGTGTAAAATGCCTTATTGAAGGCAGTTGCGCCTTTAAAGAGCAAGATTCGGAATCAGTTTCCTACGCGCCGAAAATTGAAAAAAATGAAGCCGAAATTTTCTGGGACCAACCGGCGACTAATGTCGTAAACAGGGTAAGAGCGTTGAATCCCTCGCCGGGAGCGTTCTTCTTCATGGGAAAAAAGCGGGTGAAAATATGGGGGGCCAGGCTCAGCGGCATGGCGGGCGCCTCGGGAGAGATTATCGGCTTCGACGGGGACCTCCCCGTCGCAGGAACGGCCGAAGGAGCGGTGGTCCTGGTCTCCGTGCAGCCCGAAGGCGGGCGCAGGATAAGCGGCGCGGAGTGGGCCAGGGGGCTCCGACTGGAGAAAGGAGATTTTCTTCGTTGACCGAACCCGACATTAATATTTTTTCCGATCTTATTGCAAAATACAGCGCAAACGATTCCCCTATTCAAGGCTGGCCCAAAGTGGCCGCAGTAACCGGAGCCCTGGGTTCCGGCAAGACCGAGTGGGTCCTTAACCTGGCATTTGGCTTTTCATCCCGAGGCGACAAAGTTACCATCGCCGATATGGACATAATAAACCCCTATTTCTGCATCAGACAGGTAGCCGACAGGCTCGAACAGGAAGGTTTTAATATTATCAATTCACCGGAGAGAGCCCGGTGGATGGATATGTCGGTGGTGTCGCCCGAGGTGTCCCGGGCGCTGGCTGCGGACGGAGGCAGGCTGCTTCTTGATATAGGCGGCGACGCCGAGGGGGCCCTGGCGCTTAAGCAGTTCGAGCCCGATATCCGGGCGGCGGGATACCTGCTCATTCTTGTGGTTAACGCCTTCCGGCCCCAGACCTCCACACCCGGGACAATTAAAACCATGCTTACCCGGATGGAGGATATCTGCGGCCTCAAGGTAGGAGCTCTTATCAGCAACTCCCACCTTATGGACGAAACAACGGCGGATGACTGCGCCTCCGGAACTGAAACAGTATTCGCCGCGGGCGAGGCCCTGGGGCTTCCCGTTCTCTACGGCGGGGTTAAGCCTGAGCTTTACGGGGAGGCGGAGGCAATTTTGAAGTCGAGGGGCGTTCCCGTTCCCCTCTGGCCTCTTTCCAGGCACATGATGCTGCCGTGGGAAGAGGGCGCCATGTGGTCAAGCGGAACCGGAGCGTAATAAAGAGCCGGATTTAATGTCAATTCCTTTTGGAAGGGGTGCTAGCAGGCAATGGCGAAAGGACGGATCGAGGTTCTGGAGCAGTATTGCAAAAGCTGCGGGTTGTGCGTTGCGGCCTGCCCGCAGAAGGTCCTGCGGATTTCAGAGAGGACCAACGCAAAGGGTTACAGGCCCGTAGAGCAGTTCAAGGAGGGGTGTATCGGGTGCGCCATGTGCGCAATGATGTGTCCCGACGCCGCCATTGAAGTATTCAAAACCCAGGAATAAGCCTGGTCTTTCGGAGGTGAACGCAATATGGGACGGGTTTTGATGAAAGGAACTGAAGCTATTGCGGAGGCGGCCATTCAGGCCGGGTGTAAATATTTTTTCGGGTACCCCATTACTCCCCAGAATGAAATTCCCGAGTATATGTCCGCCCACCTTCCCGAGGTGGGAGGGGTCTACGTGCAGGCCGAGAGCGAAGTGGCCTCAATAAACATGGTCCTTGGCGGCGGCTCCACGGGCTACAGGGTTATGACTTCATCCTCAAGCCCCGGCATATCCCTCATGTCCGAGGGCATTTCCTACGTGGCGGGCTGCGAGATTCCCGCCGTGATAGTGAACGTAATGAGGGCCGGCCCCGGCCTCGGAGGCATCCTTCCCGGGCAGGCGGACTATCTTCAGTCCACCAAGGGCGGCGGAAACGGCGACTACAACCTGATAGTGCTTGCGCCAAGCACCCTGCAGGAGTGCGTGGACTTTACCCAGATGGCCTTCGACCTGGCCGAGAAGTACAGGAACCCCGTCATGGTGGCGGCCGACGGCTTCATGGGCCAGATGATGGAGGCGGTGGAGATTAAGCCCAGCCCCACCAGGGACAAGACCCCCGACTCCTCATGGGCCCTTGGGTTCATGGGCGAGAGGGGCGGCAAAAAGAGCCACCTTCACAGCCTTTTCCTTGCGCCGGAACCCCTGGAGGAGCACAACAAAAAGCTTCAGAAGAAGTACGCCGCAATGAAGTCCGCCGAACAGAGGTGCGAGACGTACATGATGGACGACGCCGAGCTGCTGGTGGCCGCTTACGGCACCACGGCCAGGATATCCCGGTCGGCAGTCAACAAGCTCAGGGCCGAGGGGCTCAAGGTGGGAATGATCCGTCCCATAACGCTGTGGCCCTACCCCTACGATACCT
>JAAYQT010000220.1 GCA_012519165.1 Synergistaceae bacterium | reverse complement strand
CGAGGGCGAAGACACCCGCCTGGACTCCCTAAGGGGCTCCCGGTGGAGGAAAAGCGCCGAAAAAACCAGGGAGCGGGTGCAGCAGGAGGTCAGGGGCCTGCTGGAGCTTTACGCAAAAAGGGAGCTGGCCCGGGGATTCGCCTTCCCGCCCGCCGACGGCCTCTACAGGGAGTTCGAGGAGGCCTTCCCCCACACCGAAACAGGGGACCAGCTCGCCGCCATCGCGGAAGTGTGCGAGGATATGGAAAACCCCTGGCCCATGGACCGCCTCCTGGTGGGGGACGTGGGCTACGGAAAGACGGAAGTGGCTATCCGCGCCGCCTTCAAGGCAGCCCAGGGGGGCAAGCAGACGGCCGTGCTTGTGCCCACCACCATCCTGGCCCAGCAGCACTTTGTCTCCTTCACTGCGCGGCTTACGGGCTTCCCCGTCAACGTAGGCCTTCTCTCCAGGTTTTCATCGAAAAAAGAGCAGCGCTCTACCCTGGAAAAGACGGCCCTCGGCGGTGTTGACATCCTCATAGGCACCTCCAGGATGCTCCAGAAGGATGTGGTCTTTAAGGACCTCGGCCTGATCATAGTGGACGAGGAGCACCGCTTCGGGGTTCTGTCCAAGGAGAAGCTTAAAGAGGCCCGGGAGAACGTGGACGTTCTCATGCTGTCCGCCACACCCATTCCCCGCACCCTGGCCCTCTCCCTGAAGGGCATGAGGAGCATCTCCCTCATAAACGAGCCCCCCCGGAACAGGGCCCGGGTGATCACCGCCGCAGGCCCCTGGAGCGCCCACCTGATTAAGTCAGCGGTTTCCAGGGAACTCGGACGGGGAGGCCAGGTGTTTTACGTTTCAAACCGGGTTCACCGCCTGGACGAAAAGGCCTCCTTCCTGAAAAAACTCTTCCCATACGCCGGCATAGGCGTCGCCCACGGCAGAATGAAGGAGGGCGACCTTGAAGATACGATGTTAAAATTTTATAATAAAAATATAGACATTCTGCTCTGCACCACCATAATAGAGAGCGGACTGGACGTTCCCAGCGCCAATACGCTTATAGTGGAGGACTGCCAGGAGCTGGGCCTTGCCCAAATGTACCAGCTCAGGGGAAGGGTGGGAAGGCGCGAGGAGACCGCCTTCGCCTTCTTCCTATACCCGGAGGGCCGGCCCGTAGGGCACGAAACCCTGGAGAGGCTTGACGCCATCACCACCCTGGGCGAGAGGGGCGCAGGCTACGACCTTGCCCTGGAGGACCTGCGGATAAGGGGCAGCGGCGACCTCATCGGCGCCGCCCAGCACGGCTCCGGGAGGGGAGGCGCCGAGTCCTACCTCTACTACTCCATACTGGAAGAAGAAATAGGCAGGCTGAGGGGCAAACTGCCGTCGTCTGCCGAGGTGACCGCAGACGTCCCCTGCCTCATCCCCTCCTCTTACATCCCCCAGGAGGCAATAAGGATCACCCTCTACCGGAGGCTGCTCCGGCTTGAAAATCCGGCGGAGCTGCGCTCCCTGGAGCGGGAGGTGGAAGACCGGTTCGGCCCTCCGCCGGAGAGCCTTAAAAATCTGATCTCGGTATCTTTGCTGCGGTCTGCGGGTGGAAAGTATGGTATTGTGTCTGTTGAGTGCGACAGGAAAAAAACGGCGCTCCGGGGCGAAGGCCCCCTGTTCGGCGAACTTGGCAGAAAAAAATTCTGGACCCCTTCGGAGGGCATGGTCACGGGGCCCGGAGGGTCAAAGGGCCTTGAGGACGTTCTTCACGCCCTCCGGCACGGAAAGCGGGTGCAATAGAAAATAATGGAAGAAAAGGCGGGGAAAGCTTTCGAAGAGCTGCTCTCGGTCATGGGGCGGCTCCGTGGCGAGGGGGGGTGCCCCTGGGACCGGGAGCAGACTATGGATTCCATCCGGGCCTACGTGACCGAGGAGGCCTACGAACTTGTGGACGCCATTACGAGGGGCGACATGGACGAGATCAGGGAGGAGTGCGGCGACCTGCTGCTCCAGGTGGTCTTTATCGCCCGGATGGAGTCGGAGGCGGGGTATTTTGACGCAACAGACGTAGTCCGGGGCCTGTCTGACAAGATGATCCGCAGGCACCCCCACGTCTTTGCCGGCGTACGGGCGGAGTCAAGCGGAGAAGTGCTGGAAAACTGGGAGCAGATCAAGGCGGGCGAGAAAGAGAAAAAAAAGAAGAAGGACGCCTCCCTGCTTTCCGGACTTCCCAAATCCATGCCGCCGCTGGCCAAGGCCTTCCGCATCCAGGGGAAGGCGGCCCACGTGGGTTTCGACTGGCCGAAGGGCAATTTATCCCCCCTTTATGATAAAGTGGAAGAGGAACTGGCCGAACTCAAAGAGGCTATAGGGGACGAAATCCCCGAGAGAGTTGAAGAGGAGTTCGGGGACCTTCTGTTTGCCGCAGTCAACCTGGCAAGGCACATTGAAGTAAATCCCGACGGGGCGCTGGACAGGGCCAACAGCAAGTTCGCCGCCAGGTTCCGGGAGGTGGAGCGTTTAGTGGCCGAAAGCGGCAAACCGTGGAGCGGCTACTCGCCGGAGGAGCTGGACCGGCTGTGGGAAGAGGCCAAGATAAGCCTCTGAAACCAGCCAGTGAGTAAAGAGTAATAAATCATCTATCAGTCTGGAGGAGAAAAGTACATGGCTAACCAGAAGAAAAACAAGCCGAACGAAAGGGTTGTACGGGCGACTTCCGAGCCCCCCGCAGCAGTTGAGGCCCCTGCGGCGGAGGCCCGCGAACCCGAGGTAAAGATGACCAAATCCCCCAGGAAGGTGGGGATCACCGACACAAGCCTCAGGGACGGACACCAGTCCCTCATGGCCACCAGGATGCGCACCGAAGACATGGTGCCCATCGCTGAGATGATGGACGAGGTGGGCTTCCACTCCATGGAGGTGTGGGGAGGGGCCACCTTTGACACCTGCATGAGGTTCCTGGACGAGGACCCCTGGGAGAGGCTCAGGACCCTCAGGAAGCTTTTCAAGAAGACCAAGCTTCAGATGCTGCTCCGGGGCCAGAACGTGGTGGGCTACCGCCACTATGCCGACGATACCGTGCGGGAGTTCGTCAAGCGGGCGGTGGGCAACGGCCTTGATATTATCAGGGTTTTCGACGCCCTGAACGACCTCCGCAACATGGAGGTGGCGGCGGACCAGATCAAGAAGGAAGGGGCCCATCTCCAGATGTCCTTCTCCTTCACCCTGTCGCCGGTTCACTCCCTGGACGCCTTCGCCAAGCTTTCAAGCGACATGAAGTCCATGGGTGCGGACTCCATCTGCATTAAGGACATGGCGGGAATCATCAGCCCCGTGGAGACGGCGGCCCTGGTGAGGACCATAAGGAAGGAAACGGGCCTGCCGGTGCAGATCCACTCCCACTACACCAGCGGCATGGCGTCCATGGCCTACTTTGCAGGCCTGGAGGCCGGCGCCGACGTGGTGGACTGCGCCATCTCCCCCTTCGCCCAGGGCACGAGCCAGCCTCCCATCGAGTCCATGGTGGCGGGCATGAAGGGCGGGGAGTTCGAGACGGGCATAGAGCTTGAAAAACTCGTTCCCATCGCGGAACACTTCAAAAAGGTGCGGGAACAGAACAAGGACATCTTCATCGACCTGGGCGGCGTGGACATCAACGTCCTCATGTACCAGATCCCCGGGGGCATGTACTCAAACCTCGTCAGCCAGCTGAGGGACCAGAACTCCCTCCACAGGCTCCCCGACGTTCTTAATGAAGTGCCCAGGGTCAGGAAGGAGATGGGCTACCCGCCGCTGGTAACCCCCACGAGCCAGATCGTCGGCACCCAGGCCACCCTCAACGTTCTTGTAGGCGAGCGGTGGAAGGTGGTGCCCAAGGAAGTGCGCAGCTACTTCCTCGGCCAGTACGGCAAGCCCCCTGCGGAGCTGGACCCTGCAATCCAGAAAAAAGTCATCGGCGACGAGACGCCCATCACCTGCAGGCCCGCCGAGAAGATCGCCCCCGAGCTTGACGCGGCAAAGGCGGCCATGGCCCCCTGGATCCTCCAGCCCGAGGACGTGCTCAGCTACGTGCTGTTCCCGGCGGTGGCCAAGGATTTCCTGGTCAAGAAGTTCGCCAGGAAGATGAAAGTGGACGTGGGCCTGGCGGAGCTTGTCGACGGCGCAGGTTACCCCGTATAGTGAGGGACGACGAAAACTTTATGGCCGAAGAGGGCGTGTTCATCAGGGAGGTAGAGTTTTCGGACATCGATTCCATGGCCCGGCTTGCGGGCAGGGACGACGAAAACATTAAGGCCATTGAAGAACGCTACCCCGTACGGCTTGTAGTTAGGGGAAACCGGGTCGCGGTCCGCGGCCCGGACGCCCCCGTGGTAAACATGGTCCACTCCCTTCTGGAGCAACTGCATAAGATTGCCGGTAAAGGCAGCCCCATCCACCTGGCCGACGTACGCTACGCCATGGACATGCTGGCCGAGAAGGGCGCGGTGGACCTTGCGCCCCTCTTCTCCGAGGTGATCTGCACCACCGCCCGGGGAAAACCCATCAGGGCGAAGACGGAGGGGCAGAGGGACTACCTCAGGGCAGTGCGGGAGAACGACATTGTCTTTGCCATAGGCCCCGCCGGCACGGGAAAGACCTATCTTGCCGTCTGTCATGCAGTGGCCCTGCTTAAGGCCTCCGCCATAAGCAGGATAGTCCTGGTGAGGCCCGCAGTGGAGGCGGGAGAGAGCCTGGGATACCTCCCCGGCGACCTGCGGGAGAAGGTGGAGCCCTATGTCCGCCCCCTCTACGACGCTTTTTACGACCTGCTGTCCCCGGAGAGATTTCTCCGCTACGTGGACAAGGGGGTAATTGAAATAGCCCCCCTGGCCTACATGAGGGGGAGGACCCTCAACGACAGCTTCATCATCCTGGACGAGGCCCAAAACACCACGCCGGAGCAGATGAAGATGTTCCTCACCCGGCTGGGCTTCGGCTCCAAGGCCGTTATTACCGGGGACGTTACCCAGGTGGACCTCCCGGCGGGCAAACAGTCCGGGCTGAAGCAGGTCAGGGAGATTCTGGACGGAATCGAGGGAATAAAATTTTTCAACCTGACCCACCTTGACGTGGTGCGTCACGAGATTGTACAGAAGGTTGTGAAGGCATACGAGCGTTATGAACAGCAGCGGGAAGGAACTATTTAAAAACTCCCCCGGAGGGCCGAAAAAGGGGGCGGCGGATCGCTACCCCCTCTTTAGGGCGTCGGGGGTATTAATTCTGGCGGCATTTGCCCTCTCTATTATTTTTTTCCGCTGGGCGGTCACCGACAGGGTTAACGGCTTTGTGCCCGGCGAACCCTCCCCCCGGTCCTACTTCGCCCTCTACCCCATGAGCTTTGTGGACGACGAGGGCACCAAGGCGCTTAGGTCCAGGGTGGGGGATACCGTTGCGGGGGTACTGGTGAGGGACGGCGGCGCCATGGACAGGCTGATAGTCAGAATAGAGGCCATGGCCAAGGGCGACATGGCTCCCCTCTCCCTTAACGCCGGGCTTACCGAGCTTCTAAAGGCCATGCCGGACGAGGAGCGCAAAAAAATCCTGACAGACTGCGCAAGGGTTGCGGGCGTCTTTTTGCACAGCGCCGGCGCCGACAGCCAGCCTTTAACCCCCACTCCCGAAGTTATCTGGAAGGAGATAGAAAAACTCGCCCTCTCCATGGAGGAGAACAACGTGATCTTCCAGGTGCTGGACGTCATCCTTCAGCCCCTTACCAGGGTGGACGAAGACCTCACCGAGACCCTGCGGGACGAGCTGGCGGACTCCCTCCAGCCTGTGGAGCGCGCTGTGGTCCCCGGGGACGTGCTCATAGAAAAGGGGCAGATTGTCACCCCCCAGGCGGCCTGGATGCTAAAAATACAGGGCTACTCGGAGGTCGCCTTCCCCTGGAAGCAGATCTGCTTCGCCCTGTCGGCCATTCTCTTCTGGCCCCTGTGGATAAAACTCCAGACCGGCTCCCGGCGCCTGGCCCGGCAGAGCATCCCCTGGCTCTACCTGTCCTTTGTGCTTGGGCTCAGCTGGGTGGTGGAGTATTTTTCCTCCATGTTCAACGTCCAGGGCATGGGCAGCCTCTTTCTTGCAGGCGCAGCCTTTCTTACCCTTCCCTCGGGCCTTGCCCTCCCCGCAGTGCTGGGGGGCAGCATCCTCAGCGCGCTGGTGGTTACGGGGCTTTCGGCCCTGCACATCCTTCTCATCTCCCTCATGGGGCTTATCAGCTCCCTTG
>JAAYQT010000219.1 GCA_012519165.1 Synergistaceae bacterium | reverse complement strand
CGGGAAGAGTTTTCAAACGACGCCGCCGATAAATATATAAATCCGAGGCCGTACAGGAGGGCTGTATATGAAAATATTTTTTGACGGAGAGGAGCTGCCCCTTTCGGGGGAGAGTTCTTCCAAGGAGGACGTTTTGACGTCCGTTAAAGAGGCTGCGGCTAAAAAAGGAATGCTGGTTACCTCGGTTGAAGTGGACGGGACCGAGCTTGACGAAGAGGCGTTTCTTGCCCTGTCCGGGGGAGTGGAGGCAAGGTTTTCCGGCCGACCCCTGCGGGAGTTCCTGGCGGAGACTCTATCCGACGCCGCAGCCTACCAGAAGCGCCTGGCAGCGGGCCTTGGAACCGCCGCCGACCGACTTGAAGAGGATAAAACCAGGGAAGGCCTTGAGCTGGTGGGCCAGGCTGCTGAGGGTATTGGCTGGATCCTCAATGTGGCGGGGAACAGCAGGATTCTGCTGGGGCTGCAGGAGGGCGACGTGGCCAGGGGGCTTGACGAACTCAGCGGAGCCCTGGCGCCGGAGCTTGAGAAGGCCTCCTCCCTCATGGAGGAGGGGAAACACCTTGAGCTGGCCTACACCATACGGGTTGGGATTATTCCCCATATTGAAAACCTCGGCGGGCTTCTGGACTCCATGGGAGAGATGATAGAAGGCCCGGTTCAGTAATGGAAAGAGCTGTCTTCCTTGACAGGGACGGCACCCTTATTGAATACAGAAGTTACCCCGGCGACCCCGGCGATGTCAAACTTGCGCCGGGGGCAGCCGAAGCTTTGCGGCGCCTTAAGGGCCTGAACTTCCGCCTGGTGGTGGTTACCAATCAGAGCGGGGTGGCCAGGGGATACTTCGACGAATCGGCGGTTGAAAAAATTCATGGCCGGATAAGAGAATTGCTGCAGCCGGAGGGTATTGCGCCGGACGCTTTTTACTACTGTCCCCACGGCCCGGCGGAGGAAGGGTACGAGGGGTGCTGCTGCCGGAAGCCGTTGCCGGGAATGATTCTGCAGGCGGCTAAAGACCTTGGGCTTGACCCGGGGAAGAGCTGGATGATAGGGGATTCGGCATGCGATATCCGGGCGGGCCTGAGCGGCGGCTGCAGGGCTATTCTCCTCAGGACGGGCCGGGGCGCCGAGAGTGAACTTGAACTATTTTCCGCTTTTACTGTAGGGCAAAAAGAAAAATCTGGTACAATGTTCTCCGTCGCCGATGATCTTCGCGCCGCAGCGGGTCTTATAGTACAAGCGGAGACCGGTTTTTCCACTTAAAGAGGAGGTTTTCCCTTCATTGACCCTTCGTAGAGGACTGGTTCTTTTCCTGCTGTTGTCCTTTGGTGTCAGCGCAGCAGTGCTTTTTTACAGCGTGGACGGTGAAACCTGGAGGGCCATCCTGAGGGCCGACAAAAGGCTTCTCATGCTGGCTCTCTCCTTTGTGCTTCTTGCCTGGGTGTGCGACTCATCACGGTTTTGCGCCCTTGCCAGGTCCGCCGGGGAGAGGATAGATTTCGGGCTGGGTATGGCCCTTACATGGCTCCATTACTTTGGCTGTGCCGTTACTCCCATGCAGAGCGGAGGGGGCCCCTTCCAAGTCTACGCCCTGTACAAGAGGGACGTGCCCATCGGTAAGGGGATTGCCATCACTCTTACACGAACGCTACTGACCATTCTGATTCTCGGGTTCATGGTCCCGGTGGCGGTGATAATTGAGCCGGAGCTGCTAAGCGGTCATCTGTTCCTCAAGGGCGTCTTCTCCTACGTGGTGGCCTTTATTATAATCTCGTGGGTGCTGGTGGTTCTTAGCATAACCAGGCCCGAGGTTATCAAGCGGTGGGGCAGGGTGTTCACCCTGTGGCTGAAGAAGTTTGGAATTGTAAAACCGGAAAAAGTGCTCAAAATAGCCAAACGGATAAACCTTGAAGTGGACAACTACCATCTGAACTTTAAAATGTTCTTCTCCTGCGGGCTTAAACATTTTCTCTTTGCAATCCTGCTGTCCTTCTTCCACCTGCTCTGCCTTTTTTCGGTACTGCCGTGCCTTATTGCCTCCGTAGGGCTTCCCTTTCACTACGTTCAGGCTATCCTTGCCCAGGCCGTTTTCATGTTCCTCCTTTACTTTGTCCCTACTCCGGGGGCAAGCGGCGTGGCGGAGGGAGGGGGAGCGGCCCTCTTCGGCCTCCTTGTGCCGTGGAATATGGCGGGCGTTATGGCCATTGCATGGCGGTTTTTTACGGAATATCTGGCTATTGCAATGGGCGTAATAGTAGCGGTAAAGATGCTTGGATGGGGCGTTACGGAGGAGATTTACGACAAGGAGCCCGACCCGGACGAAAATATTGCCGCCCATCTGTGCCGGGATTTGGAAGATGACTCCGATGACGGAGAGGCTTGACAGGGTAAGAGCTGCGGCCTTCAGGCTCAGGGGAGGG
>JAAYQT010000218.1 GCA_012519165.1 Synergistaceae bacterium | reverse complement strand
GCATACTGCATCATAGCCTTTGCATTTTAGTTTCGGTCATTATAGCCTCACCCGAGAGTAACGTCAACCTCCGGAGGCGCAGCCGCACTCCGCCCGTTTGCGGGCGGCCTTGTTTTCGTACATTTTGCGGTCCGCCTCCATTACCAGCTCCTCCAGCGGAACAGAAGCGCCGGGTAACCACTCGCTCATGCCCATGCTCATGGCAAGGCGGTAGTCCCGTCCGCTTGTGTCATTGACCCGGGAAATCTCTCTTTCCAGGCGGGAGGCCACGTCAAAGGACTCGCCCTTCCCGTCCTGGAGCATGAGGACGGCGAACTCGTCGCCGCCGAGCCTTCCCTTTATATCCGACGTCCTGAAGGTCTCCCTCAGGACTTGTGCCGCCTCTTTGAGAACTTTATCTCCTTCCTCGTGTCCCAGCGTGTCGTTTACCCTCTTGAAGCCGTCCAGGTCGAAGTAGAGGCACGTAGCCCGAAACCCCATTCTCGCTGCAAGCTCCAGCGAGTTTTGGGCCAGGGAGAAAAAACCCCTGCGGTTATAAAGCCCGGTGAGATAATCAGTGACGGATTCCGCCTTCAGCAGATCCCTAAGGCGCGCCATCTCGGTAACGTCCCTTATGGTGGCAAACTTGACCTGTCTGCCGTCCCATGTGCAGTAGCCGGTCCGCATGTCCCCCACAATTTTATCCTTCCCGGGACGGTCGATAACCACCTCCCGGTGTTCCTCCCCGCCTTCAAGGGGGATGGGAAACGGCTTTCCGGCAAGGTCAGAGGCAAAGGCGTCAAGCAGAAGCTCAGCCGCCGGGTTGACATAGATCACCCTGTCCTCCTCGCCCACTACCACTACGGCGTCAGCGGTGGTCTCCATAAGGGTGTGGAGGTTTGCCTGCACCCTCTTCACCTCTTCCAGGGCGTTTCTGTAGTCCCCCCCGAGCTTTTCCAGCTTGCCGCTTTGCACTACCGCCGCCTCGAAGGTGGAAAGAAGGAGGTCGATGATCTGAACCCTGTCGGCGTTCAGCTTGTAGTACTGGCCGGCAAAGAACACCTCCTCCGAAACCTGGGTCTTGCCCTCTCTCCTTAACTCAAGGTTTTTTAAAACATGCTCCACTCTGCGAACCAGATGCTCTCCGTCATAGGGCTTGGTTAAAAAGTTGTCCGCCCCGCACTGAAGCCCCTGGATCACGTCTCCCGGGTCTGACAGGGAGGTGAGGAGGATAACCGGAATTGCTTTAGTGGAGGGGGTGTTTTTTATTCTGCGGCACATCTCGTACCCGTTCATACCGGGCATCATGACGTCCGTTATTACTACGGAGGGCCCGTGTTCAACGGCCGCCTGGTAACCCTCTTTACCGTCGCGGGCGGTTATTACCGAATAACCGTTCCCGGTCAGAAGCCTTTCAAGCCTTTTTGCCTGGGTAATGCTGTCCTCCACCACGAGGATAACGCCTCTGTCTTTTTCGTTGCTCACCGTCTCACGCCCTTTCTGCCCTACGGTTCCGCACCGCTCTCTCCCGCCGTCATGGCTGAAAGTATTCCTGCAAGATCCTCCGGGGAGCCTTTGTATCCTGCTGCATCAATCCTGGCCGCTTCCCCCGGCATTCCCCATACCACCGACGTCTCTTTATCCTGGACAAGCGTGGCGGCTCCCATCTCCTTTAAGGCCTTCATCTCCTTCACTCCGTCTACCCCCATACCCGAGAAGAGAAGGGCGGCGCAGTTTTTACCGCAGACCTCCGCTACGGAGCGGAAGAGGCGCGAGACGGAAGGCCTGACCATGTGCTCGGCCTCGTCGTCGGAGAGGCCTGCAACGCCCGGCCTTTTCATTATCAGATGTCTACCTTCAGGGGCGACGTAGACCCTTCCCGGAGCAAGAGTTTCCTCATCACGGGCAATTCCCACCCTGAGAAGGGAGTCCCTGTCCAGCCAATCGGCAAATCCCGGCGTAAACCCCGCAGCCATGTGTTGAACCACAAGCACGGGGCAGGGGAAGTCCCCGGG
>JAAYQT010000217.1 GCA_012519165.1 Synergistaceae bacterium | reverse complement strand
CTCTGATTGCTGGAGGGCATGATGAAAAAAGCAGCTGCGGCAATTGCCGTATTTCTTGCACTGGCGCTGGGTTCGGCCTACTACCTTTTAACCTCCCCGCCCGGGACTGACAGCCCGGCCGTATTGGCGGCCAGGCCTCCCTACGCAGTAGTGGAAGAGACGGACCCTCCCGCCCCTGCGGAGTCCTTCCTCTCCATCCCCCTGAGCATTTCCGGGGAAGAGGCCGGGCGGCTTCTGGATGACGCCCTTACAAACCCTCTTTACAACGTGAAGGGTCAGAAACTGGACGACAGCTACGGAGAGTCCTCCGCCAACATCCTTGTGGAAAAAACGGGCCCCGCGGCCGCCTCTTTTAAGGACGGCCGGGTGGAGATACAACTGCCTTTCAGATTCGAAAGCCTGGTCCGGTGGAAGGGCAAAATCCTGGGCCTGTCCTCAAGTACAACCCAGGAAATTGCGGGCAGGGGAAGGCTTCGCCTCACAGTAACCCCCCGGATTGACAGGGACTGGAAAATCCTCCTTGAGGGAGGCATTGCGGTGGATTGGCAGGAGAGCCCCGCAATAACCGTGCTGGGGCGGAAGATCGGCATCGGACGCTTTCTGGCGTCCATCCTTGAGGAGCGGTCGGGAGACCTTCTAAAAAGGGCGGAGGAGGAGATAAACCGCTCCGCCGCGCTCAAAGAACGGGCACGGGAACAGTGGGAAAGGCTGAGCGCACCCATACTCCTGACTGACTCCCCCCGTATTGTCCTAAAAGTGCGGCCCCTGGCCCTGTCCATTCCTCCCTTCGTCGCCGAAGGAGGCGTACTTACGGCCCACGTCGCCCTGCGGTGCCTTCTTGAGGCCACGTCGGAAGCGGCAGAAAACTCGCCGTCGTCCCCCCTTCCCTTACCAGCGCCCATGCCTCCCGACGTCGACCCCGGCGTGCTGATCAACGTGGGCGCATTTGTATCCTACAGGGCCCTTGAACAGTTCCTGGCGGCAAAGCCCGCAGATCCAATTGAAATTCCGGGAGGGGGCATGGTAAAAGTGGAAAAAATATCCCTCTTCGGCAGCGGGAAAAAACTTGTGGCTGCAGCGGACATATCCGGCAACGGCCCCATGAAAACGTCCCTGGATGGGAAAGTCTACCTTGCGGGAGAGCCTGAGTACTCAAGGGAGGAGCAGGCGCTAAGGGTAAAAAACGTGGACTTCGACGAGGACTCCACCCGGGGACTCATGAAGGCGGCCTCATGGATTGCAAGGCCCCTGGTGGCAGGGGCGGTGGAAGAAAGTTTAGTCTTTCCCCTGGGAGACATAAAGGAAAAAGCAATCAAATCCCTGAGCGAAGCCCTCAACCGCAGCAGGCTCTCGGGAGATGTGCTGATGGAAGGGGCGGTGCACTACCTCGAACTTGAAAACCTTGCGCTGACCTCCCGGGGCCTTCGGCTCTCTTTCTCCCTCGGGGGAGCGGTCTCCCTTGAATACAGGGAAAACAAATAATAGCCCGTCAGCCGGAGGCATTACCCTCCGGCTTTTTT
>JAAYQT010000023.1 GCA_012519165.1 Synergistaceae bacterium | reverse complement strand
TAATGGTGGAACGGTCCGACGTCATCTGCCCCTCCATAAACCTTCCCATTCAATCAGGGAGCGACCGAATTTTAAAGATGATGAACCGGGGCTACACCCTGGACCAGTACCGTAGGGCAGTGGAGGACATAAGAAGCCGTCTTCCGGAGGCCGGACTCACCACCGACCTCATCGTGGGGCACCCGGGCGAGACGGATTCGGACTATGCCGAATCCCTCAGAGCCCTGGAGGAGTTCCGGTTCGACCTTGTCCATACTGCGGCCTATTCCCCCAGGGAGGGGACGGCCGCCGCCCGGAGGGAGGACCAGATTCCCCGTGACGTGAAGATGGCCCGTCTCCGGGAGGTAAACGCCCTCCAGTCCAGGATCGCCGGCGAGATTAACGCCTCGCTTGTGGGATCGGTCTTCCCCTTGCTGCTGGACGACTTCGCCCCCAAGGGAGAGGGGCTTCTGCAGGGACGCACTCCCTCCGACAAGGTCACCCTAGTGGAGGCGCCCCCCCGGATGCTGGGCCGCACCGTAGAGGTAGAGATTACAAAGGGTGAGAACTGGTGCCTGTACGGGAAAATACTGGAAGAAGGAGATTAGAGGGATGAAAGGTTGAAGCGACTCTTCTCGGACCCGAAGCTCCAGGGAATCGCCTTCTTCGGCCTTGGCCTGGGGTGCTTTCTGCTTGCGGGTTTTCTGGTCTTCTCCTTCTCGGGCCGCATTGCGGATCGGCCGTCGGGCCTGAAGGCGGGCCCCGCGCTTTCTCATTCAACAAAGCAGGAGCAGCCCGAGGCGTCGCCGAAGGAGCCGGCCCCTTCCTCTGCCCCGAAAGAGTGGGTAGTCTACATCACAGGCGCAGTGGCGTCGCCGGGGGTTTACTCCGTCCCCCCGGACAGCAGGGTTAAAGGGCTGGTGGATGCTGCGGGAGGACTGCTGCCAAGCGCAGATCCCGTAGGGGTTAACCTGGCCGCGCCCCTGGCTGACGGCGTCCACGTCCACGTCCCAAGCGCCGCTCCCGGGGGCTCCCCGCCCCCGCAGGCGACTCCCCGCGACGAGTCCTTCCTAAGGCCTCCCGCAGCCCATTACGGGACCGGGACGGGCCGGGGGCTTGTGAAGGTGAACTCAGCCTCCCAGGAGGAGCTCCAGCGGCTGCCCGGCGTGGGGCCGGTCCTGGCCAGGGCCATCATAGAGTACAGGGCCAAGACGGGAGGATTTGCCTCCCTGGGCGACCTGCTGAAAGTTAAGGGCATAGGGCCAAAGAAGCTTGAAGATATGAGATTCCACGTGGATCTGCAATGACCCTATCCTCCCATCCGGATCAGGGAATTGCAAGGGCCCCCCTCCTTTTTATCCTGGGCCCCGTTTTTTTATCCCTTGTACTTGCGGACAGGGGGCTTGCCGCCGCCCCGTCGGGAGCGGTGTCCTTTCTCGTATGTCTCGGCGCGCTGCTTGTTTTTTCCGGCGCAAGGCCCCCTCGCTTTTTGCACTACGTCCTGCTTACCGCCATGCTTGCCTTTCTTCTATCCTTTGTCTCAGTGGCCCGCATTCAGTCCTTCACTCCCCTGCGGGGCGCTGTCACCGATGGGGGAGAGGTGATCCTGGAGCGGTCCTGGGGGGCAAAGAGGGCGGTGGTAGTTGAAGGAGAGAAGGGCAGATTCCTGCTTAAAATCAGCCCCGACAAAACAGCGCCCGAGGGGCAGTCCATTTTTTTTACCGGCGAGCCCGCGTCCTTTACCCGGTCCGCTACCTCTTCCTTCAGGGAGGACCTGTACTGGCGGGCCAGAGGGGTAAGGGCCGAGATTGTCCCTGCCAGGTTAAGCCTTAAGAGGGCCCAACTCCCCGGCCTTCCGTCATTCAGGACTGCTCTGCGGAAAAAAATCCTTCTCTCCCTCCCCCCCATGACCCGGGGGTACCTGCTGGCCGCCCTGCTGGGGGCGAGCGACCCCGCCCTCGCCGGGGATCACAGGGAGTGGGGTACCGCCCATCTTCTGGCCGTGTCGGGCTTCCACGTGGGCCTGGCCGCCGCCCTGGCGTGGAAGCTCCTCTCTCTTGCTCTTTTCAGGAGGGTCCTCTCCTACCGGGCAAGGGTTTCCGCCGCAAGCCTGCTGGTGTGGGGTTACGCCCTCCTGGCCGGGGGCGCCCCCAGCGCGGTAAGGGCCGCCCTCATGGTTCAGGCCGTGCTCATGGGAAGGCTCATGGGCAGAAGGGGAAGGCCCCTTAATGCTGTAGCAATGGCCGCCCTTGCGCTGTTGCTCTGGCGGCCCGAATGGTACGCCGACCTGGGCTGGAGGCTCTCGGTAACCGCCGCCCTGCTGCTGGCGGCCCTGACTGAGCTGGGAGGAGGGTGGAGGGCGGCCCTGGCCGCCCCTCTCCTCGTGTGGCTGGCAACTTACCCTCTGACTGCGGAGGCCTTCGGCGCAGTCCCCCTTTCCGGGATTATAGTAAACATGGCGGCTCTGCCCGTCTTCGCCTTTCTCTACCCCCTGGCCGTTGCCGCTTCCCTCCCGGCCCTTCTGGGCATTCCGGGGGGGTACTACGCCGCCGGGGCGGCGGAGGGACTGTTCGTGCTGTGGGGTCGGATTGCCGACGGCCTGGCTGCCCTCCTGCCCTGGAGCGCGCCCTGGTCGGAGGGGGCCCTCTTTCTCGGCGCCTCCGCCTTTTCCGTCGTCCTGTCCCTCGGCGTCTTCCCTCCCGGCATTAGAAGTCTGGGAGCGGTAATTCTGCTCACTTCTGCCGCAGTTCTGCTTTTTTAGGAAGAAAGACGCCCCTCTTCCCCTCTTAAAAAGGGTATAATACTCTGTTGTTTATCCGGACATTGAAGGAGGACGGCCCATGCTTCTCGTCCTTGACGTGGGAAATACCACTGCCGTAATAGGCATCTTCGACGGCGAAAATTTGGTTAAACACTGGCGCCTGAGGTCGGAGCGGCGCACCTCCGACGAGCTTGGCGTATATCTTCTTAACCTGCTTGACATCTCGGGGATTCCCCGGGGCGGCATAAGGGGGGCTATTTTTTCAAGCGTGGCCCCGGCCCTGGACGTGCCACTGGCGGAGGGGCTCAGGGAGTATCTTGCCGTGGAACCTGTGAAGGTGACCGCCGCCCTGGACCTGGGCATGGAGATAGCCTACCGCTCCCGCCACGAAGTGGGGGCCGACAGGCTTGTCAATTCGGTGGCGGGCAAGGCGCGGTACGGGGCGCCCCTTATAGTGGCGGACTTTGGCACCGCCATCACCCTGGACATCGTAAACTCCGAAGGCGCCTACCTGGGGGGGACCATCTCCCCGGGGCTGGTCACGGGCATGGAGGCCCTCTTCGGCCGCACCGCCAAGCTGCCCCAGGTTTCCCTGGAGGCCCCCAAGAACGTCATCGGCAGCAACACCATCGAGTCCATCCAGGCGGGAATTATGTACGGAAACGCCGGGCTTGTTGACTTTCTGGTCCGCAGCGTCTGGAAGGAACTGGGGTATGAGACCCCGGTGGCAGCCACGGGAGGCCACGCCGGGGCGGTAGCCTCCCTTTCGGGTACCATAACTTCGGTGGACCCCTGGCTGACCCTGGAGGGGCTCAGGATTATTTTCGAGAGGAACAGGGGCCGGTGACCCTTTTCCCCCCGGTTTCGCCCTCTCCTCCGCCGGTTAAGACGGAGGCGGGGGGACTTACCCTGGACTCCCCCCTGCTGCTGGCGCCTTTGGCGGGGATTACCATCCCGCCCCTGCGGCTCTTTTTTTCAAGGCTTGGCGCGGCGGCGGTCCACACAGAGATGATCAGCTGCTCCGGCCTTATAAGGAGCAACGGAAAGACGGACGCCATGCTTGACCTGCTTCCCGGGGAGGCCCCGGCCGTGGTCCAGCTCTTCGCCGGCGACGAGGATACCCTCCTGCGAGGGGCGGAGAGGGCTCTGGCGGGAGGCGTCTTCAAAGCCGTCGGTATCAACATGGCATGTCCCATGCCCAAGGTGCTTAAAAAAGGGGCGGGCGCCAGGCTTATGGAGCGCCCCCGGATAGCCTTTGCCATGACCGCCGCCCTGGCCCGCTGCGGCCTCCCCGTCTGGCCCAAGATACGAAAGTGTCCCCCGGGCTACCCTCTGACCACTGAGGAGTTCTGCTGCGGCCTCCTGGATGCCGGGGCGGCCATGGTGTGCCTCCACGGCAGGACCCCCGCCCAGAGGTACGCGGGGGATGCGGACAGGGACGTGGTGGCGCAGATGGCGGTTAGGTTCCCGGGCAGGATATGCGCAAGCGGCGACGTCTACACCCCCGGGGACGCTGCGGGCTATCTTGAAAAGGGGTGCCCGGCCGTGCTTCTCGCCAGGGGAGCGGTGGCGGACCCCTTCCTGTTCGCCCGAACCCTGGCCTTTATGGGCCGCTCCGTCCATAATAAGTACGCCGACCCCGCGCCGGAGTTCAGGAAGGCCCTTGCGGTCAGCCTCGGCGGTCTGGTTGAGGAATACATGGGGTCAAGGGCGGCGGCCCTCTTTACGAAGCGGATGCTTCCCGGAATTTTTAAGGGCGTCCGGGGTTCGGGCCCGCTCCGCAGGGCTGTAGCGGACAAAACGTCCTGGCCCTGCGTACGGCATGAAATTGAAAATTTTAACGGCTATCTTGAAAGGAGAGAGTTATAAATTGGAAACCCGCTTTGAAAAGAACCCCCCCGAAATAGACGTCAGGAGCGACGACGGCGTCGACGAAATATTTCGGCAGAGGAAGGACAAGCTTGACCGGCTGCTGGAGGAGGAGGGTTTCAATCCCTACCTGTCTGAACGGTGGGACAGGCAGCACGCCCTGAGCTACGTTAGGGAGAACTTCAGCCACCTGGCGGAGGACGAGACTGACGAGACGGCCCCCATCGTCACCGCAGGCAGAATAATGACCCTCCGGAAGCACGGGAAGGCCTCCTTTGCCAACCTGGCCGACGAGACGGACAACCTCCAGCTCTACTTCCAGTTCAACGCCATGGGGGAGGAGAACTACAACTTCACCAGAAAGTGGGTGGACACCGGCGATTGGGTGGGAATCAAAGGCTACCCCTTCAGGACGAGGCGGGGGGAGCTTACCATCCACGTCAGCGAATGCGTCCTACTGAGCAAGGCCCTGAGGCCCCTCCCGGAGAAGTGGCACGGCCTGAAGGACATGGAGATTCGCTACCGCAGGAGGTACGTAGACTTAATCGCAAATCCCGACGTTAGGGATACCTTCCGCAAGAGGTCCATGATAATCTCCTCCATCAGGAAGACCCTGGAGGACCACGGAACCCTGGAGGTGGAGACGCCCATCCTGTCGGTGCTGGCGGGAGGCGCCAACGCCCGCCCCTTCGAAACTTTCCATAACGCCCTTGGCATGAAAATGTACCTCAGGATTGCCACCGAGCTCTACCTCAAGCGCCTGGTGGTGGGAATGTTCGGCCGGGTCTACGAAATGGGCAAAAACTTCCGCAACGAGGGGCTGAGCCCCATGCACAACCCGGAGTTCACGGCCATGGAGGTCTACTGGGCCTACGCCGACTACCACGACATGATGGACCTGACCGAGGAGATCATCCGGAACGCCGCCGAGGTGGTCTGCGGCGCCGGGAAGCCCCGGCAGGTGCGCTACCAGGACGTGGACCTGGACTTCGACAAGCCCTTCAGGAGGGCCTCCATGCTCGACCTGGTGCGGGAGTACACGGGGGTTGACTTCAGAAACCTAAGCGACGACGAACAGGCCAGGGAGATCGCCGCCGGGCGGGGCGTGGAGCTTTCCGGGGGCGAGAGCCGGTTTGCCGTGCTGAACATCATGTTCGAGACCTTTGTGGAGGAGAAGCTCATCCAGCCCACCTTCGTCACGGGCCATCCCACCGAAATCTCCCCCCTGGCCAAGAGGGACCCGGAAAATCCTGACTACACCAAGAGGTTCGAGCTCTTCATCTGCGGCAAGGAAGTGGCCAACGCCTTCAGCGAGCTTAACGACCCCATCGACCAG
>JAAYQT010000216.1 GCA_012519165.1 Synergistaceae bacterium | reverse complement strand
TATTGTGGAGATAAACATGATCCGCAAGAGACTCTCGTCGGTAAAGGGAGGACGGTTCGCCCAGCTGGCGGCCCCGGCAAGGGTTCTTTCGGTAGTGCTCTCCGACGTGCTAGGCGACAGGCTGGACAGCATTGCATCAGGGCCCGCCCACCCCGACGGTTCCACCGTGGATGAGGCCCTGCGGATAGTGGACAAGTACGGCCTTAAACTGCGGCCCGGCCTTGTCGAAGCCCTTAAGGTGGAGACCCCCAAGGAGCTGGACAACGTATCCACCGTGATTGCCGGGAGCGTGACGTCCCTGTGCTCGGCGGCGGAGAAAACCGCCTCGGAGCTCGGGTATAAAACCCTACTTCTCTCCACCACCATCTCCTGCGAGGCCAGGGAGGCGGGGGCCTTCATGGCGTCAATCGCCCGGGAGATCAGGGCGTCGGGACGGCCCGTAGCGCCTCCCTGCGCCGTTCTTTTGGGCGGGGAGACCATTGTCAGGTTGAAGGGAAAGGGCAAGGGAGGACGAAACCAGGAGATAGCCCTTGCCGCCGCCATGGGCATTAAGGGTCTTAAGGACGTGGCGCTTCTCTCCATAGGGTCCGACGGAACGGACGGCCCCACCGATGCTGCGGGAGGTCTGGTGGACGGCCAGACGGCCGAAAACCTCAAGGGCCTGGGGATGGACCCTGAGGATATCCTTGCGGAGAATGACTCCTACAACGGGCTTAACGCCTGCGGCGGCCTGGTGATCACCGGACCCACCGGCACTAACGTAAACGACCTCACGCTGCTTCTCTGCAGGTAGAAAAAAGGGGCGGTCACAGACCGCCCCGTCCCTGCGCCATAAGCCTGTCGCCCTCTAGTCCTCCTGCGGATCCGCGAAAGCGTAGCGGTCGCCTCCGGCCGCCTTGCCCTGCGAAAGGGCCATTTCGGCGAAACGGAGAAGGGTTTTTCCGTCCCCGCCGTTTTCTGGGAAGAGGCTTATTCCGATAGTGGCGGTAAGGGAAAAATCACCGCTATACCCTGCCGAAGCGCCGCGAACCGCCTCCAGAATCCGGTCGGCCACCATGGAGGCCTCGTCCCTGTTTCTGATTTTGGGCAGAATCAGGTAGAAGTTGACGCCCTCCATGCGGTAGATAATGTCGTCCTGGCGGCACGCTCCCTTTATCTTAACTGCAAGGCTCTTCAGCAGAAGATCCGCCATGTCTCTTCCTATGGCCTCGTTGACCTTGTTGAACTTGTCGGGGTCGATCATGAAGAGGGCCAGGGAGGTGTTAGTGCGATGGGCGTCCGCCAGGGACGAGAGCAGCTTCCTGTTGAAGTACCCCCTGTTGGAAGGGCTGCCCAGGGGGTCGTGCCCCGTCTGGAGCCTTATTTCATCGGAAAGTTCCTTCTTTGAGGTAATATCCAAAACGGCAATGATTGCGGCCCGCTCCTCCCCGTCCTGGGACCCCGAGAAGGGCGATACCCGCGCCTCCTGGAAGTAAACCCTGCCGCCCAGGGCGACCTCAAAGGTAAAAAACTGGGGGATTCCCGTTTCAATGCACCGTTTTACCGGGTCCATAATTTCGTTGCTCTTTTCGCGAAATAGGGAGTCTTCCACGTTTTTGCCTAAAAAGCGGGAGGCCTCTTCCACCAGCGGAGTTTCCCTTGAACCCGTTACTTTCAGCAGCCGGCCGTCTTCGCCGACTACCATAAGCGCTGCGGGAATGGCGTTTACCAGGGCCTGGAGCTCCTGCTCGCTCTTTTTCAGGGATTCCGCCGCCGCCCTTGCGTCCGTCACGTCCACAAGGGTCCACAGGTGGGCGGACGCAGGCGCGTCGCCCTGTTCAAGGATGCACGTCCTGTGGGAGACCCACCGGAGCGATTTATCGGCGCAAACTATACGGTAGGCCGCAGGCTTGCAGTCGGGCACAAACACAAGCCCCTCCCTGTCCTCGGGAAGAATGATGTCCGCGTAGGCCAGCCTTCCGGAGGTGAAATCGTCAGGAGAGTATCCGAAGGACGTCACTGCCTCGGAAACGAAGCACGGCGCCTCTTTTTTGTCCAGGCGCCACACCATGGATACTATGGGGCTGATGTTTATAACCTGCTCCAGGTTAACGCCGCCGCAAATGCTCATTTTTAAGCTTCATCTCCCTTTTTCCAGTCAGTAAAAACGGCAGTAATCTCCGTACAAAAGATTTTACCATACAAATCCGCGCCCCTGTACCGCAGGCGGAGAAAGAGGGAGCCGGGACGCTTGACAGGATGCATGCAATTTTATATCCTACAGATGCTATAAGGAAATTTCGCCCGGCAGTGGAATAAGGTTACATTCAACGTTTTCAGCAGTTCTGTCCGGTTTCTTTTTTCAAATGGAAGGGAGAGCTCGCAGTATGAAATTAAAAAGCGCATTGTGGAGGAAGGACGGCGTCTTCGAGGAGATCTGCCTGTCCTGGGATG
>JAAYQT010000215.1 GCA_012519165.1 Synergistaceae bacterium | reverse complement strand
CGCCGGGAGGATGTTGACCTGGACGAACGGATGATCCGGGTAATGGGCAAGGGGAGTAAGGAGAGAATTGTCCCCTTTGGAGGCAAGGCCCGCGACGCGCTTATTGCCTGGTTTAACTCCGAGCAGGCGGGCGAGGGGTACGTCTTCCCCGGACAGATCGAAGGCGCCATTACCGTCAGGACCATTAACAGGATAGTCCGTCGGGCAGCCCTCGCTGCGGGAGTGGCCGGGGTTACCCCTCACGCGTTGAGGCACAGCTTCGCCACTCACCTTTTGGACCGGGGCGCTCAGCTCAAAGTTGTCCAGGAGCTGCTTGGCCACGAGAGCCTGGTTACCACCCAGAGGTATTTGGCGGTCAGCGCGGAGCGGCTCAGGAAGAGTTACGAAAAGGCCCATCCCAGGGCAAAAGGAGAAAACGATAATGTTCAGGGGAACAACCATAGTATGCATCAGGAAGGGTGATAAAGTAGCCATGGCCGGGGACGGCCAGGTTACTTTGGGATCCCAGATTATAAAATCCGGCGCCAGGAAGGTGCGGCGGCTGTACAAGGGGGCGGTACTGGCGGGTTTTGCCGGCAGCACCGCCGACGCCATGACGCTGCTTGAGCGGTTTGAGACCCGCCTGGAGGAAAACTCGGGCGACCTTATGCGGTCCGCCGTCTCGCTGGTGAAGGAGTGGCGCACCGACAGGGCCCTCAGAAGGCTTGAGGCCCTGATGATTGTGGCCGACGCAAAGCTCACCCTCATGCTCTCAGGCTCCGGGGACATCCTTGAGCCGGAGAACAACGTGGCGGCCATAGGGTCCGGCTCGGGATTCGCCCAGGCCGCGGCGCTTGCCTTTCTGGAGTGCAGCGACATGTCGCCCTCGGCAATTGCGGCAAGAGCCATCGAGATCGCCGCCGAGATATGCATTTACACCGACAAGGTTGTAACCGTGGAGGCCATCGGAGAATGAAGCTTGTGGAGGATACCCGGTTCGACCTGACCCCCCGGCAGATAGTGGAGTACCTGGACCGCTACATTGTGGGTCAGGAGAAGGCTAAAAAGTCGGTGGCCATTGCCCTGCGGAACAGAATTCGCAGAAGGCGGCTGCCTGAAGATATCGCCAGGGAGGTGGCCCCCAAAAATATTTTAATGGTGGGCCCCACCGGCGTGGGCAAGACCGAAATTGCCCGCCGCCTTGCGGACCTGGTTAAAGCCCCCTTCGTAAAGGTGGAGGCCACCAAGTTCACGGAAGTGGGCTACGTGGGCCGGGACGTGGAGTCCATCGTCAGGGACCTTGCGGAAACGGCGGTGGCCATGGTTAAAAAGAGAAAGATTGAGGACGTTAAAGAGCCTGCGGCGGAGAGGGCGGAACAGCGCCTCGCCGAGGCCCTTCTTCCCCGCTCCGAGAAGAAGCCTCGCACCCCGGACTTCATGCGCCTATTCGGGGGCGATTTCTCAAGGGACGGAGAGCAGGGCAAAGAGGCTCCATCGGAGGAGGACGGAGTCAGGGAGTCCACCAGGAGGAAGATTCTTACCCTTCTTCGGGAAGGCAAGCTGGACGAACGGGAAGTGGAGATAGACGTAACCGAGAGCCAGTCCATAGGAATTCCGGTTCTGGGGGGCGCGGGCATGGACTCCATGGGTATAAACCTGAACGATATGCTCGGGGGCCTGCTCCCTAAAAAGACAAAGCGGCGGAGGATGAAGGTCTCCGAGGCCAGAACCATGCTGACCGCCGAAGAGGCGGAAAAGCTGGTGGATATGGACGCCGTGACCAGGGAAGCGCTGGAACGGGCCCGGGAAGAGGGCATAGTCTTCATCGACGAGATAGACAAGGTGGTGGGCCGGGGCGGCGCCGGAGGCCCGGACGTGAGCCGGGAGGGCGTGCAGCGGGACCTTCTTCCCATTGTGGAAGGCTCCCCGGTGCAGACCAAGTACGGCACGGTGAACACCGACCACATTCTTTTTATAAGCGCAGGCGCTTTTTCTGCCGTTAAACCGTCAGACCTTGTGCCGGAGCTGCAGGGTCGATTCCCCATAAGGGTGGAGCTTCAGCCCCTGTCCAGGGAGGACCTGGCCCGGATACTGGTGGAGCCGGAGAACAGCCTGCTTAAACAGTACGCCGCCCTCCTTGCCACGGAGGGAGTGGAGCTGGACTTCACCCCCGGGGCGGTGGACGAGATGGCCCGCCTTGCGGAGCGGATGAACGGCGAGATGGAAAACATAGGCGCCAGGCGGCTTCACGCCATGATAGAACATCTGCTTGAGGACATAAGCTTCGGCGCGCCGGAATCGGGTCAGGGTCCGCTGTCCGTCACCCCGGAGTTCGTCAGGGAGAGGCTTGAACCCCTAATTTCCGACAGTGATATCAGAAGGTATCTTCTGTAATTTTTTAAATACGATCCGCTCTTCCAGGGCGGACACAACACCAGGAGGGATTTCAATTGGCTGCAGTCAGAAAGGAAAAAGAAGAAGAGATGAAATCAGCGGAGTTTTCGGTAATAGACGACGACCCCGGGCTCAGAGAACTTCTTGAAAAGACCCGGCAGGTCGGCAGGGCCCTTCAGAGCCGCTGGGAGGGAAGCAAACCCGATTACAACAAGCTTGCCAAGCTGCTTTGCGATTTTTCCACCGCTAACGTTTACCTCATTGGCAGGGACGGGAGGATTCTGGGCCACTCGTGGGTATCGGAGTATCGCTCGGAGGAGATTTCCAGCTTCCTCGACGAAGGTTACATGCCCGAGGCCTTCGTAGAGAAGATGAATCAACACAGGGAAACAGTGCTCAGCGAGAGTGACGCTTATCTCTACGACGACGACGCCAAGGAAGCCCCCGAGAAGTATATGCTCTACATCCCCATCTACGGGGCTGCCGAGCGGCTGGGGACCCTCATCCTCGTCCGGTTCTTCAAGCCCTTCTCATTGAAGGACCTGGTAATGGCCGAGCACCTTGCCACCCTTGTGGGAATCGAAATCCTTCACGAGAGGACCAAGAACATCGAGGAGCGTTCAAGGGAGAGGCTTGTAGTCCAGATGGCCATGAGGGCCCTCTCCTACTCCGAAGTGGAGTCCGTTAAGCATATCTTCCACGAGCTCGGCTCCCTGGAGGGCGTGGTTATCGCCAGCAAGGTGGCCGACAGGGTGGGCGTGACCAGGAGCGTAATCGTCAATGCCCTGAGGAAGCTTGAGAGCGCGGGCATTATCGAGAGCAGGAGCCTGGGAATGAAGGGCACCTTCATCAAGGTACTGAGCCCCCTCTTCGTGGAAGAGCTGGGAGTGCTCCAGAAAGACTGATTCAAGTCCGGCGCCGGTAGCGCCGAAAAGTAACAGACAGAACAAAACGGGGGGTAAGGGCCATGATGGGGGATTTTAACTGGAAGGTGATGGAAAAGGATCTCGAAGGGCTTTCCAGGCGCTTTGAGTCAACGTCGAAGAACCTTGCCAACGCTAATACCCCCCACTATGCCCGGCGGAACGTCTCCTTCGAGGACCAGCTCAGGGATTTAATCGACGGCCCCCGCAGGCTGCCCATGAAGGTTACCGACAAGGGGCACATACCCTCCGGGCCATTGACGGTATCGTCGGTAACCCCGGAGGAGATAAAAATCTTCGATGAAAAATACCGCCTTGACGGCAACAACGTGGACCCCGAGCGGGAGATGGCCGTTATGTCCCAGACCAGAATGGCCTACGCCGCCATAAGCAGGTTTGCCGCCAAGAAAAGCTCCCTGTACCGTCTTGTCATAGGAGGCAGATAACCATGAGGATGTTCCGCGCCATCGACGCGTCGGGCAGCGCCCTTACGGCCCACAGACTCTGGCTGGACAGCATATCGGCCAACCTGGCCAACGTCAACACCACCAGGACCGCGTCGGGGGGCCCTTACCGAAGGAAAGTCCCCGTGTTTGCCGAAATTCTGGACAAGACCATAGGAGGCTACGAGGACACGGGCGGGGTGCGGGTGGTGGAGATTGCCGAGGACAACTCCGCCCCCAGGCTTGCCTACCAGCCGGAACACCCGGACGCCGATGAAGAAGGGTACGTCGCCTTTCCCAACGTCAACGTTGTCAGGGAGATGACGGACATGCTGGCGGCGGGCAGGGCTTACGAGGCAAACCTTGCGGTGGCCGACGCCGCCCGGAATATGTGGGGCGCCGCCCTGGAGATAATGCGGGGCTAGAGCCGGGTACGGCAGAAAATTTCGTCAAAAAGCCCCTGGATTAGAGGGACTTAAGGCCTATGCAATAGCATACGGGAGGAGCGTACCCGCCCCTCCCTTTTTTGTTATAATTGTGTATACTGTGGTAATATGCCATAATTAGGCATGAAATGCCCCGAAAGGAGGAGAGGAACCCATGGATTCGCTTCGGCTTAATCTTATGAAACTGGCCGATTCACCGGACCTTCAAAGCGCCGGCCGGCCTTCCGCTGAAAAACTGTCAGGGACGGGCCTCTCATTCGAAGAACTTCTTGAGGATTCGGTAAAGAAGGTCAACGCCCTTCAGGTGGACTCCGACGACCTGGTCAACAAGCTTGCCACCGGGGATGTGGACGATATCTCCAGGGTGGTTCTGGCTTCCCAGAGGGCCGAGTTTGCCCTCAGGATGATTACCGAAGTCAGAAACAAGCTCCTGGACGCTTACCAGCAGCTGGGCAGGATGCCCGTTTAGGCTTTTTTAAATGGAATGGTTCCGCAGGCTAAGGGGGCGGCTCGGCCTTTTCTGGTCATCCCTCAAACCCTGGCAGAAGCTCTCCATAGCGGGAGCGTCGGTCATGGCAATTTCTGCTGTTGCCCTTACCGTCCTGTGGGCCGGCAAACCTTCCTATGAACCTCTTTTTACTGCCCTGGAGGTGGGCGACCAGTCGGCCATAGTGGCCTACCTGCGTGAAAACAGGATAGACTACAAGCTCGACCCCGCCGCCAACGCCATTCTCGTTCCGGGGGATATTGTCCACGAAACCAGGCTCAGCCTTGCCCAGGGGGGCCTTCCCAAGGGCGGCAGCGTCGGCTACGAAATCTTCGATACCTCCAAGATGGGCTTAAGCGAATTTCAGCAGAAAATCACTTATTTAAGGGCCCTGGAGGGGGAGCTGGAGCGGACCATCCGCCAGATAGACTCGGTGGATTACGCCAAGGTTAACATAGTAATCCCCGAGCAGCGCCTCTTCCTTGAGCAGCAGCAGCCCTCCACCGCCTCCGTCCTGGTGCGCCTCAAAACGGGGATGCAGATCGGCCCCGACCAGGTAAAATCCATAATCCACCTTGTCTCCCACGGCGTGCAGGGCCTTCTGCCCGAGAATATTACGGTGGTGGACACATCAGGTAAAGTGCTTTCAGACCTCATCGACCAGGACCTCCTCATGTACGGCCAGGGCGGCGACGGCAGGACCGTTTCCTCGGTTCAGAGGGAGCTGGAGCGCCAGCATGAAAGAGAGATGGAGAACAAGGTCCGGGTCATGCTGGAACGGGTCTTCGGCCCCGGCAAAGTGGTGGCCAGGATCAAAGTGGACCTGGACTTTGACAGAAAGACCAGCTCATCAAAAGAGTACATCCCCGGCGAAACGGGCAAGGGCGTAATCCGAAGCCAGCAGAACATGGAGGAGACCTACACCGGAACGGGCGGCCCCATTGGAGGCGCCCCCGGCACCACTACCAACATCCCCGGCTATGCCATTGCGCAGCAGCACGCGGCGGGGAGCGAATACAGCAAAACCGAGACCACAAATAACTACGAGATAACTACCAGGGAGACCCAGCAGGTTATAACCCCCGGCGCCATACGCCGGCTGACGGCGTCGGTGCTGGTGGACGGCGAGCTGGAGCCCGGGAGGCTGACCGAGCTCAGGGCGCTGGTGGCTCCCGCCATCGGAATTAACCCGGACAGGGGCGACGAGCTGGTAATCCAGTCTATGAAGTTCTCAACCACCTTTGCCGACAGTCTTGCAGAGCAGCTCCGGGCCCAGCAGAGGATGCAGCTTATCTTCGGCCTGTCCGCCGCAGCAATCCTTCTTCTTGTCGCAGCCCTGGCGGGGGCTTTATGGATGCGCAGGCGCAAGATGCGCAGGGCCGCCATGCCCGCGCCGGTGGAGAGGGAGAGAAT
Source organism: Synergistaceae bacterium (assembly GCA_012519165.1). Taxonomy (GTDB): domain Bacteria; phylum Synergistota; class Synergistia; order Synergistales; family Aminobacteriaceae; genus Aminivibrio. Next base: position 480 of record JAAYQT010000215.1, on the reverse strand, counting down.
TCCCACCATCCAGGAACTTCTTTCCTCCCCGGAGCTGCTGGAGGCCCAGGGAGAGCTTGCGGTGCTTGAAGAACAGCTTCGGGCCTATGCCAGAAGCAAGCCGGAAGAGATAGCCAACCTTACCCAGGACTGGCTTGCCGATGAATCTTAGGAGGCGGGCATAATGGCGAAGTCATCTGCGAGGGGACTGACGGGGCGGGAAAAAGTGGCCATCCTTATGGTGGCCCTGGGCAACGAAGTGGCAGCCGAAGTGTACAAGAGGCTCGACGACGCCACCATAGAGATAGTTACCCTGGAGATTGCCAACCTGCGGAAGGTCAACCCCGAACAGAGGCTGGAAGTGCTTAAGGACGCCCAGGAGACCCTTCTTGCCAGGGAGTACCTGGCGAGGGGCGGCGTGGACTACGCCAGGGATATTCTGGAGCGGGCGCTGGGGCCGGAGCGGGCTCAGAGCCTGCTTACCAGGATCACGGCAAGCCT
>JAAYQT010000214.1 GCA_012519165.1 Synergistaceae bacterium | reverse complement strand
GCCAATATTTACGATGCCCGCACCCTCGACTCCATAACCCAGAACGAGGTTGCCACATCGGGGATGTGTCTGCATATTTACGACACCCTTATTGCCCTGGACCAGGGTAATAATCTGGTACCCATGCTTGCGGAGAAGTGGGAGCAGGTGGACGACCTTACCTACAAATTCTTCCTCCGCAAGGGAGTCTCTTTTCATAACGGAGAGCCCTTCACCGCTGCGGACGTGAAGTACACGGTGGAGCGGGCCCAGACCCCTGCCGGAAGCGCAATCCGCCAGTACTCCGAGGTGGTCGACAAAGTTGAGGTTATTGACGACCATACGGTAACAATGACACTTAAGAGTCCCTTCACGCCCTTCCTCATGTCTCTGACCCACACCTGGGGAAGCATTGTCAATCAGAAAGCCGTTGAGGCGGCGGGCGAATCTTACGGTATGAATCCTGTGGGCACCGGTCCCTTCAAGTTTAAAAGCTGGAACAAGGGAGACCAGATTGTTCTTGAGCGCAACGACGACTACTGGGGCGAAAAGCCCGCTTATAAAGAGCTCGTCATGAGAGCCGTTGCCGAAAGCGTCAACAGGACCATTGAGCTTGAAAGCGGCGCCGTGGACATTGCCTACCGTATTCCCGTGACCGACATCAAGCGGATCGAGGAAAGCGACAAGCTGACCCTTTACAGGCACTTTGAAAACTCTACCACCTACATGGGGTTCAACTGCTCCAAGGAGCCCTGGGATAACCCCAAGGTGCGTCAGGCGGTCCGCCTTGCCCTGGACAACGTGGGAATGCAGAAGGCCGTTTTCCGCGGCACGGGCAGGGCGCCCAACGCTCCCGTGGCGCCTACGGTGAAGTATTCCAACAAGAATATTCCCTACGTAAAAAGAGACCTGGAGGCGGCCAAAAAAATGCTGGAAGAGGCAGGCGTTAAGCTTCCGCTAAAGGCCGAAATATGGACCAACGACTATAAGCCCCGCCGGGACCTGGCAACCATTATCCAGGCCCAGCTCAAGGAAGCGGGCATAGACGTGGAGATCAAGGTCCTTGAGTGGGGCGCATATCTCGACGGGTTGCAGAATAAAGTCCACGACATGTATATCCTTGGCTGGGTTGCCTCCGTTCCCGACCCCGAATTCGCCCTGGCAGGGGTCTTCCAGTCAAACGGCGGCTCAAACTACACATTCTTTGCAGATGAAGAGGTGGACGCCCTTCTTGCAAAGGGAAAGAGCATTCCTGACGGCGACGAGCGCGAAGCCGTATATATGAAGCTTCAGGAGAGGCTTTTTGAGCTCGCTCCCTGGGTATATCTTTATAACGAAGAGACGTTCCACGGCTCGCAGAAGAATGTTAAGGGCTTCGAACCCAGCCCGAGGGGATTTCACCTGCTGACAAAGGTGACCTTCGAGTAGGCCCGCGCCGGGGGAACCCGTTAAGATCCGAAAGCGGCAGTGTTGCAGGAGCATGGAAGGTTCTGTGCTCCTGCTTTATTTTCCGACGGAAGGATGAACACCCAATGCTTCGATATATTTTCAGAAGAATTCTCTTTTTGATACCCGTGCTGATCGGGGTCTCCTTCATTGTCTTCTCCCTTCTTTACATCACGCCCGGAGACCCTGCCAGGATTGTCCTTGGAGACCAGGCCACCGAGGAGGCTGTGCAGGAATTCCGAAACAAGGAAGGGCTGAACGACCCCTTTCTTGTCCAGTACTGAAGGTACGTCCTAAAGGCCATCCACGGGGATATAGGCCGCTCTTACATGACCCGCCGGCCCGTGTCCGGCGAAATTCTTTCCGCTTTTCCCGCCACCATCAGGCTGGCCGCCCTATCCATGCTAATAGCAATTATTTTAGGCGTCCCCTTCGGCATCATCTCGGCAATCCGGCAGTATTCATTTTTTGACTCGGTCACTATGGTGTTTGCCATGGTGGGCCTTTCCATGCCGGTATTCTGGCTCGGAATACTGCTCATCCTGTTTTTTTCCGTACATTTAAGATGGCTCCCCTCGTCGGGCTTTAATACCATGGCAGCCATGATCCTGCCGTCGGTTACCCTTGCCGCCCAGTCGATTGCCATAGTAACCAGGATGACCCGCTCAAGCATGCTGGAAGTGGTCCGGCAGGACTACATCCGGACCGTCAG
>JAAYQT010000213.1 GCA_012519165.1 Synergistaceae bacterium | reverse complement strand
CCGCCTGCGTCCTCCAGGGGAGGCTCCTCCCTGGAGCAGATATCCATCTTCCAGGGGCACCTTGTGTGGAACCGGCACCCCGAGGGGGGATTTATGGGGCTGGGCACTCCCCCCGTGAGTATTATACGCTCTCTCTTCCTGTTTAGCTTGGGTATGGGCACCGCCGCCAGCAGGGCCTGGGAGTAGGGGTGGAGAGTGTTGCTGAAGAGCTCCAGGGACGGCGACGACTCCACTATTTTGCCCAGGTACATGACTGCAATCCTGTCGCTGATGTGCTTCACCACCGACAGGTCGTGGGAGACGAAGACGTAGGTGAGCTTCATTGTGCGCTGCAGCTCCTGGAGCAGGTTCAAAATCTGGGCCTGGATGGATACGTCCAGGGCGGACACGGGCTCGTCGCAGACGATGAAGTCCGGCGAAAGGGAGAGGGCCCTGGCGATTCCCACCCTCTGGCGCCTGCCTCCGTCCAGCTCGTGGGGGTACTTGTAAAACAGCCGGGGGCTAAGGCCCACCTGCTCCATGAGGGCGTCCACCTTCTCCTCCCGCTCCCTCTTCGACCCAAGGCCGAAGATCTCCAGGGGCTTGCCTATGGTCTCCCCTATGCTCTTTCTCGGGTCGAGGGACGAAAAGGGGTCCTGGAAGATGATCTGCATCTCCTTCCTCATGGAGTGGAGGGTTTTTTTATCCATGGACGCAATGTCCCGGCCCTTGTAGTGAATTTTGCCCGCAGTGGCCTCGATGAGGCGTATCAGCAATCGCCCCGTGGTGGATTTGCCGCAGCCCGACTCCCCCACCAGCCCCAGGGTCTCCCCCTCTTTGATGGTGAAGGATACGTCGTCCACGGCCCGGACATCGCCCGCCGCCACAGGGAAGTATTTAACCAGGTTTTCCACCTTGATTAAATCAGCCACGGTCCTCGCCCCCCTTTCCGTAAAGATGGCACATCACCCTGTGCCCGCCGTCGTCGGAAACGGGTGGTATGACGGTCCGGCAGATTTCCATGGCCTCCGGGCACCGGGGGTGGAAGGGGCAGCCCTTCGGCAGGTCAAGGGGGTCGGGCATGAGGCCCTCGATGGGCCTTATCTCCGACGTCTTCTCCTCAATATCGGGGATGCACCTGAAGAGGCCCCTGGTGTAGGGGTGCCGGGGGCCGTCGAAGATCCTCTCCAGACTGCCCGTCTCCTCTATCCGCCCGCCGTACATTACCGCCACGTGGTCGCAGACCTCCCCCACCACGCCCAGGTCGTGGGTGATCATAATCATAGCGGTGGAGAACTCCTCTTTAAGGCTTCGCATAAGCTCCAGCACCTGGGCCTGGATGGTTACGTCCAGGGCGGTGGTGGGCTCGTCGGCAATTATTAGGGCGGGGTTGCAGGCCAGGGCCATGGCAATGACCACCCGCTGGCGCATTCCGCCGCTGAACTCGTGGGGGTATTCCCTGTACCTCTGGCCCGGAATCTGCACTTTTTCAAGCATCTCCCTGGCCTTGTCCTCCGCCTCCTTGTCCGACAGGTTCTGGTGAGCGGCGATGGCCTCAGAGATCTGGAGTCCCACGGTGACCACCGGGTTCAGGGAGGTCATGGGGTCCTGAAAGATCATGGAGATGCGGTTGCCGCGGATCTTCTTCATCTCCCGCTCGGGGAGGGAAAGAAGGTTGCGGCCCGCAAAGTTAATCTCACCCGACGTGATTACGCCGGGAGGCGACGGGACCAGGCCCATAACGGCCAGGGCAGTGGTAGTCTTTCCCGCGCCGCTCTCCCCCACCAGGCCCAGGGTGCGGCCCGGCGCCAGGGAGAAGCCGAGGCCGTTTACCGCAGCCACCGTGCCCTCGTAGGTTCTGTATTCAACGCTAAGGTCCGATACTTCAAGCAAATTTTTCATCTCTTTCCTCCTCCCCCGCTACTGGCGCAGCTTCGGGTCCAGGGAGTCCCTGAGACCGTCGCCGAAGATATTCAGGGCCAGCACCACCACGGAGATGGCAAGGCCGGGGAAAAAGGTGAGGTAGGGAGCATTCCGCAAAAACTGCCGGCCGGAGCTGAGCATGGAGCCCCACTCGGCAGTGGGGGGCTGAATGCCGAGGCCCAGGAAGGAGAGGGCCGCCGCCGACAGGATGGCCTGGGCCACGCCCAGGGTGCTCTGCACAATGATGGGGGCCATGCAGTTGGGCAGAATGTTTTCGATGATTATCCTGGCGTCGCTTGCGCCCACCGCCCTGGCCGCCTCCACGAACTCCTGGCCACGTACGGTGAGGGCCGACGCCCGCACCACCCGGGCGTACCGGGGCAGCTGGCTGATGCCCACCGCAATCATGAGGTTAAGAAGGCTCGTCCCCAGGGCGCCCACGATGGCTATGGCCAGGATGATCTGTGGAATGGCCAGCAGCACGTCCATACACCTCATGAGGAAGTTGTCCAGCCTTCCGCCGTAGTAGCCCCCTATGGCCCCAACTATGCCGCCGAAGACGGCGCCTATGCCTACAGCCACAAAGCCCACGTAGAGCGAGATCCTGCTTCCGTAGATGATGCGGCTTAGCATGTCCCTGCCGAAGTTATCCGTCCCCAGGGGGAACTCCGCCGAGGGGGGCTGAAGGCGGGCCTTCATGTTGGTCTGGTTAGGGTCTTTGGGCGCAAGCACGGGGGCAAAGATAGCCACCACCACAAGCACAATAATGACCGCCATACCCGCCATGGCGGCCTTATTCAGGCGAAGCCTCCGCCATACCTCCCACCAGGGGCTGCGCCGCTTCTCCCGTTCGCCCGTTTTAGGGCCCGGGAGGGTCATATTTTCAGTCTTCATACCGCCGCCCCCGTTACCTGGCCGCCCTGTACTGGGCCTTGATCCTGGGGTCAAGGGCCGCATAGAGCAGGTCCACCATCAAGTTAACAATGCCCACGCAAAGGGCAAAGAAGAGTACGCCCCCCTGAACCACCGGGTAGTCCTGGGCCCTTATGGCGTCCACAATAAGCCGCCCGAGGCCGGGGATTGAAAAAATGGTCTCGGTGATGACCACGCCCCCCAGCATGTTGCCAAAATAAAGCCCCGCAATGGTAACCACGGGAATCATCACGTTCCCCAGGATGTGCCGCACCAGCACCAGCCGGTCGGAGATCCCCTTGGCCCGGGCCGTGCGCACGTAGTCCTGCCTTATTACCTCAAGCATGCTGGAGCGGGTCATCCTGGCTATGACGGCCATGGTCTGGATCCCCAGCACAATGGTGGGCATGATGAAGTTGCGCCAGGAGTCGAAGCCCGACGACGGCAGGATGGGGATGTAGATGGAGAGGAGCAGCATGAGCATAAGCCCGACCCAGAAGTTCGGAATGGAAAACCCCACCAGGGCAAAGAAGCTGCACAGGGCGTCCACCCAGGTGTTCTGCCGGAGGGCCGCCAGGATTCCCAGGGGCAGGCCCACCACAATGGCAAAGATCATCCCCAGCACCGCCAGGGTGAGGGTGGCGGGGAACCGGTCCAAAATCTCCTCCACCACCGGGGCGTTGCTCTTTATGGACCGGCCCAGGTCGCCCTTCAGGGTGTTGGTGAGAAAAATGCCGTACTGGACGTAGAGGGGCTTGGTTAGGCCCAGCTGCTCCCTCAGGTTTGAAATCTCCTCCTGGGTGGCGCTGGGACCCAGCATGACCTCCGCCGGGTCTCCGGGCGCAAGGTGGACTATGGAGAAGATCAGCACCGAGACGCCAAGCAGCACCGGCACAAGAAACATAAGTCTCTTAATGAAGTAGCGCAGCATGGATTAAATCCTCCGAAAAAACGGGGCCCGGGGGCGGATTTTCACCCCCGGGGCCGCGGGTTTGATATTAATTGGACAGGGTAACCTTGTGGACGGGGCTTATCATGTTGGGGTAGAGTTTGAAGCCCTGTACCTTTTTGGAAGACGCGCCCACCAGCTCCTGGCTGATCATGAAGACCAGGGGGCACTCCTCGTTGCAGGCCTCCTGCGCCTCGGCATATACCTTGCGCCTGGCGTCGAGGTCAAGGGTGGCCATACCCTTTTCGATAAGGGCGTCGATAGTCTCGCTCTTGTAGCGGAACCGGTTGGACGAGCCTATGTTGGCGGAGTGGTAGACGGGGGTAAGGCCGCCGTCCGCATCGCCGGTGCCGGTCCAGCCCAGCATGAAGGCGCCGCCGATGCCCTTGGCGGACGTGGAAAGAAGGGCGCTCCACTCCATGAGCTCAATCTGGGCCCTGATGCCCACTTCTGCAAGGTAGGCCTGGATCAGCTCGGCTGCGCTGCGCCGCTCTGTCCTGTTGTCGGAGTAGATGGTCATGTCGAAACCGTCGGCGAAGCCCGCCTCCTTAAGAAGCTCCCTGGCCTTGTTGGGGTCGTAGGGGTAGGACGGCTTCCTCTCGGGGTCGAACCCCCAGATTACCGGGGAGAGGGGGCCTCTCGCCGGGGCGCCCAGGCCGAAGTAGACTGCGTCAATGATGGCCTGCTTGTCCACGGCGTAGTTCATTGCCTTGCGGACCCGCACGTCGCCGAAGGGCTTCACTTCCGTGTTAAGGCCCATGTAGAGGGTGGACATGGCGGGGACCCTGTAGGTCTCGTATCTGTCGTCCTTCTCGATGTTGGCGAACTCCTGGTAGGGGAAGTTGCCGGGGATGAGGTCGATTCCGCCGGACTCAAGCTCCACGAGCCTGGTGGCGTCCTCGGGGATACCCCTGTAGACCAGTTTTTCCACTCCCGCCGGGCCGCCGAAGTATTCGTCGTTCCGGACAAGGACCACCTTGTCGCCCCTGGACCAGCTCTCGAACTTGAAGGGGCCCGTTCCCACGGCAGCCTTGCTGCCGTAGTCGGCGCCTGCGGCCTCCACGGCCTTCTGGTTGAGGATGGCCGTCTCGTAGCGGGTAAGGCTCATGAGCATGGGAGCGAAGGGCCTTTTGGTAACAATCTTAAGGGTGTGGTCGTCCACTGCCTCCATGGACTCCACTTCCTTGAGGTGGGTAGCGCCGGGGGAGGCGGTCTTCGGGTCGAGAAGCCGCTCGAAGGTGTACTTTACGTCGGCGGCGGTAAAGGGCTCGCCGTTATGAAACTTGACGCCCTTGCGAAGGTGGAAGACCCAGGTCACGTCGTCGGGGTTATCCCAGCCCTCGGCCAGGTCGGGGACGATCTCCATATTCTCGTCCACCTGCACCAGGTTGCTGTAGATCTGCCTGATTACGTTAGCAGAGTAGACGTCGCTCACTTTCTGGGTGTCCAGGCTGGACACGTCCGCCACCTGGGCCAGCCGGAGCTCCGCCGCCGAAGCGGGAAGGCAGAAGGCCAGCGCAAGAATTGTAATTACCGCAAATGCCTTGAACTTTTTCATTTCGCCACTCTCCTTGTGTTTTTTTAGTTTCATCTATACTTTCCCCGACCTTAAGGGGTCGGTAATTTTAGCCTTTATGCAGGAGACAGGACCCTAAGCTCTGTGGGAGAGGCTTTTGTTATAACCTCGCAGCCTTCTTCCGTTACAATGACGTCGTCCTCTATTCTTACGCCGCCCAGCCCTTCAACGTAGATGCCCGGTTCGATGGTGACCACAGCGCCTGCGGGGAGTTTTTCGTTATTCAGCCTGCTGACCACGGGGAGCTCGTGAAGCTCCAGGCCGATGCCGTGGCCGGTGGAGTGGGTAAAGCAGTCCCCCCACCCCTTCGAGGTTATATATTCCCTGGCCGTTCTGTCCACATCCCCGCCGCTGACCCGGGAAGATACAGCCGCCACCGCCCGTTTCCGGGCCTCCTCCACAATATGGTAGATTTCGGCCAGCTTCGGGTCCGGCTCGCCCAGGGCCGCGGTGCGGGTAATGTCGGAGAAGTAGCCGTCCACCACCGCGCCGAAGTCCAAGGTGATAAAGTCCCCCCGCTCCAAAACGCGGTTTGTGAATACGCCGTGAGGGCGCGCACCCCTGGGCCCCGACGCCACCACAAAGTGCCCCTTGGCGGGCTGCTGGGCGCCCCGCTTCATCATCTCGTGGACCAGGTCGGCGGCAATCTCCGCCTCGGTTCGGCCGGGCCTTATGGCGGGCAGGAAGGCCTCGAAGGCCTCGGCGGCAACTGACGCGCTCCGCCGCAAGGCCTCAAGCTCCCATTCGTCCTTCACCGCCCGCAGCCTCCTGACAAGCCCTGCGGTATTTTTAACTGAAGGAACAATTTTTTTCAGGCAGCCGGCCCTCTCCAGGGTGAGTTTGTCGTCCTCCGCGGCAAGTTTTTCTATGCCAAGCTCCCCTATCGCCCTCGCAACTGCGGGCCAGGGGTCCCGGTCTTCCATTTTAACCAGGGGAAAGAAGGACTCCTCCTCTGCCTGCAGGAAGTAACGGGAGTCCGTAACCAGCCTTCCGCCGCCCCGGCCGAGGACCAGGACCGCAAAGGAGCCGGTGAAGCCCGAAAAATACTGGACCGAGGGTCGGTTGTCGTACTCTGCGCTGAAGACAAGCAGGCCGTCGGCGTCCGTCTTCTTCAGCTCCGCCGCCAGCCGCCCCAGACGGTTTTCAAAATAGATGCTGCTGCAGGGTTCCATGTTTAAGCCTCCCCTTGGTAAAGTATAACCCAACACGGGGGGTATTGTATCAAATCGATGATGCCTTAGGAAGGTTTTTCTTTACGGCGTTCTGGCCGCAGCGTTGCCCGCTATAGGCAGCAGATCGTGGATGGTCTCCGCCTTTTCGCCGAAGTCCGAGAGCGCCTCGAAGCTTAGGGTCCATACGTCCATGGGCATGGCGGGGGCAATCAAGTCAAGGCCCAAGGGCTCCAGCAGGGAGACGCACTCCCTGGCCTCCGCCTCTTTTTCAAAGACAAAAACCAGCCAGTTTATGCAGGCCTGGTCGTGGCTGTCCAGGTCCATGTATCCGGGAAGGACCATTCTGCGCAGGACTTCGAGCGCAAGCTGAAGGCGGCCGGTGGCGCCAAGGAACCACTCCAGGTTTTCTGCCTCCGGAGCGGGGGACTTCAGGCAGAAAAAGCGGTCCGCGTTTAGCAGTCCCCACCTGTCCCCCGGAAGGGGCTGAAAGGAAGTGTAGGACTGAAAGTCGTACCGGCTCAGGTGGAGCAGGTCAGCCGTGAAGAGCCCCGTCCTTCCGGCCTCCTTAAGCCACTTT
>JAAYQT010000212.1 GCA_012519165.1 Synergistaceae bacterium | reverse complement strand
CGAGGGTTCTCTCTTCGTCTGCCGGGTAGTCAATATCCGACGTAAACTCGCCCAGGGCCCTGAACATATTCCTCATCATCCTGTCCACGGGACTGAAGGACTGCCCTGCAATCTCCGTCGGCCTAATGGCTAAAAACCTTCTCATTTTATGCACCTCCAAGAAATCTGATTAATACTGACCTATGGCTCTATTATATACGTCAGTATTGGTTAAACAAGTCGTGATGGAGGTGATTAAAAGAGAATGGGGTCGATTATTAATGTTTTAAGCCCAATTTCTTCTGTTTTCTTATTTTTTTAAAAGCCGGAGCCCCAAAACGGGACCCCGGCAAATTTTCTGCCTTGAATTCCTTAGGCGGAGGGGGCGCCCCGGTCTTTAAACATCAGGGACAGGCCCAGAACTACAGCAGAACTGATCAGCGAGACGATAAGGCTTTCCTGCAGGGCAAGGATGCCGGCGACGGCAAAGAGAAGTCGCTCCGCCGGCGAGAGCCTCCGCCTTGAGTATCCTACTATGGCAAAACCCAGCGCCGCCATGGAGGCTACGCCGCTGGCAATGGAAGTTACATTGCCAAGGAAGGAGCTCTTCAAAAGCAGCCCCGGGTCGTAGCAGAAGGCAAAGGGTACGATGAAGGCCAGAATTCCCAGCCTGCAGGCGGTAAAGCCCGTTTTGTTGGGGGGCGACCCGGCAATGGAGGCCGCAGCATAGGCCGCCAGGGCCACCGGCGGGGTTATGTTGGAGATGATGGCGTAGTAGAAGACGAAGAGGTGGGCCGCCAGGGGCATGACGCCCATCTTGGCGAGGGCGGGTACTCCCAGGGCCGCGCCAAGGATGTAGGCGCTTGTGGTGGGAAGGCCCATGCCCAGGATCAGCGAGACGGCGGCCACCAGGATGAGGGCCAGGAAGGGAATGCCTCCCGACAGGGCAATTACTGCGCTCACAAATTTAAAGCCAATGCCCGACAGGGCAATGGAGCCTATTACAAGGCCCGCAGAGGCGCAGGCGGTGCATATGAGGGGGATATTCTCCGAGCCGTCGTGGATGGCCTCAAGGATCTGCCTCGGCCCCATCCTTTTACCCGGCGTAAACAGGGAGACTGCCCATGCGGTTACTATGCCTGCAATTGCGCTGTACATGGGGGTGTAACCTGCAAGCAACATGTAAACAAGCAGCACAATGGGGGCCATCATGTAGAGCTTTTTTACCACCGATTTTACTGTGGGCAGTTCCTCCGCCGGAAGGCCCTTGAGGCCGTCCTTCAGGGCCGTAAGGTGGACCATGAGGAGGACGGTACCGTAGTAGAGCAGGGCGGGCAGCACTGCGGCGATCATTATGGCGTTAAAGGGCACCCCCAGGAGGGCCGCCATAACGAAGGCGCCGGCCCCCATGACGGGGGGCATTATCTGGCCGCCCGTGCTTGCCACCGCCTCCACCGCCCCTGCAAAGTGGGACTGGTAGCCAATCCGCTTCATGAGGGGGATGGTGAAGGAGCCGGTGCCGTAGACGTTGGCCACCGCCGAGCCGGAGATGGACCCGAAGAGGGCGGAGCTGAGGACGGCAATCTTGGCGGGCCCCCCCGCGGCGGTGCCGGTGAAGGCCTGGGCGAATTCCATAAAGTACTCGCCCACTCCGCTCTTTTCAAGGAAGCCGCCGAAGATAAGGAAAATCATCACGAAGGTGGCCGAGACCCCGAGGGATGACGAGAAGATGCCCTCGTCGGTCAGGAACATGCCCTCGATGAGCCTGTCAAACTCCGTGGGCACCCCCTGTAACACTTTGGGGAGGAAGGGGGCGTCGCAGAAGTAGGTGTATACCGTGAAGCTGAGCGCCACAATGACTATGGGCAGTCCCACGATCCGCCTGGTCCCCTCCAGGAGCAGCACAATCAGCAGGGCGCCCAGGACGAGCTGGGCTGTTGTGAGGTCGTCCACCCCCTGCATCCTCATCATTATTTCGTCGTAATTTGCAATAATATAAAAACCGGGCAGCGCCGATAGTCCGGCCAGAATCCAGTCGTACCAGGGGACGGTATTGTTCTTTAGGGGTTCGGATGCGGGCAGAAAGGGGTAGAGCACAAAGCACATGGGCAGAACCCAGGTGAGGTGGATGGCCCTCTGGAGATAGGCCTCAAAGCTGCCGAAAACGGCCGTGTACAGGTGAAAGAGTCCCATGGCAAGGACGTAAAGGTACAGTCCCTTTGCCACAACGCCTTCGAGTTTCCTCATTTCATAAACTCCCTTCTTTTAGTCGCGCAGGGGCTGCACCGGGGCAAACGGAAAATGAAGGCGGGCCCGGGGCCCGCCTTCAAACAGTCTGCTCCGGAAGGATGGCGTTACTTTCCCGCAACCTCGTTCCAGTATCTTATTGCGCCGGGGTGGCTTTCAATGGCGCCCGCGGGGATCGCCGTGGCAGGGTCAAGCTCGTTAATGTCCACGACAGCCTTCGACAGGGAATCCTGGTTTTCGTACATCAGCTTGCAGAGGTCGTATACCAGCTGCTCGTCCAGGTCCTTCCTCACCACCACGCAGGTATAGTCGCCCACAAGCCTGACCGGGGGCGTATCCTCGGTCACGCACTTGTAGATCCCGGGCTCCACCACAAAGGTGACGGTGCCGTAGGCCTCCGCCATCTTGTCCAGGGTGGCCTGCTCGGTGCTGAGGAGCACCACGTCGGTCTGGCTCTCGATCTGCATAACTATTGAGGCTACCCTGCCCACCGAGAAGGCGAATACGTCCAGGTGGTTATCGGCCAGAAGGTCCGCGCCGCCGGAGTAGGAGGCATACTCCACGGAGCCGCCCCACTCCTTGAAGTCTTTCCGGTAGTCAATGCCGAAGCCGGCCTTGAAGAGGCCGTTAACCACGAACTCCGAGCCGGTGCCGGTCTTAAGGGTGGCGAACCGGGTGGGTATCTTGTTGTTCACCAGGTCGTCAAGGGTCTTGATGCCGTGTTTCTCAACAAAGTCCTTCCTTGCGATAAAATAGGTGTGCTGGGTGTAGATATTGGCCATCATGAGGGTGTTGTCGGCCTTTTCCTTGAAGGTAGGGTCGCTTGCCTTCTGCCCTACCGCCACCATGGAAGTGTTGGAGAAGCCTACCTCGCCTTTGGCGTTGTGGGTGTTGATGATGTTGGCCACTGCGCCGCCGGTGATGGCAGTGGTGGGGACCAGGTTGGACGACCAGAGGTCGGCCAGGGCCCCGCCCAGGGCGAACCAGTTGCCGCCCGGAGGTCCGGACAGGAAGCGAAGCTGGTCGGGCCTGACGGACTCCGAAGCGGAAGCCGCCCCGGAGAAGGAGAGGAGAAGAACAAGGGCTAAGAGCAGAAACGTGCGTTTTTTCATCTTTTTACAGTCACACTCCTGTGATTGAAATTAGAATCCGGTAGAATTCCTGCGTATAATAATAAATGCTACGGATAGAATGTCAATAATCCGATGAAAATTCCCGGCTGTTTCCAGCCGGTCCAAGTTGAAAGGAGTGTTTTTTTATGGGTTTCAACCCTTTGTTTTCGGCCGTGTCCGACCCCGCGGGTCCCGCCGGGATCCCTTTAAGAAGCGAAATCCCCCGGGAGCTCACATGGGACCTGGAGGCAATTTTCAGCTCCGGGGACGAGTGGGAGGAGGCTTTCAGGAGCCTGGAAGGAGAAATTGAGGATCTTCTTTCCTACCGGGGCAGACTTTTTGATTCTCCCGCCTCGCTGCTTGCCTTTTTAAGTCTGGAGGACCGGACTTCCGAAAAACTTGGCAAGATCTACGCCTACGCTGTGATGAAAAGCCACGAGGACACGGGAAATGCCGACGGACAGGCCAGGGCGGACAGGGCGGGGACTCTGTTGGCCTCCTACGGGGCCGCCCTGTCTTTCTACAGGCCGGAAACGTTGGCGGCCGGCAGGGAGAGGGTTAATGCAATAATCCAGGGCAGCCCGGACCTTGAAATCTACAGGCATCACTTTGACGACCTGTTAAGGACGGAGAAGCACATCCTGTCCGCCGGGGAGGAGGAGCTCCTTGCCAGGGCGTCGGACCCCGCCCAGACCCCGGAAAACGCCTTCTCCCTACTGACTAACGCCGACATGAAGTTTCCGGTGGTGACGGATGAAAAGGGCAGGGAGACGGAACTCACCGAGGAGAGGTACTATCTGCTCAGCCGCTCCAGGGACCGGAGGGTCCGCAAGGACGCCTTCGACGGGCTTTTTTCCACTTACGAAAAGTTCCGGAATACCCTGGCGGCCCTCTATTCGGGCGGCGTAAAGACGAGCCTCTTCTTCGCCCGGGCCAGGAAGTACGGGGGCGTCCTTGAAGCCTCCCTCCACGGGGACAACATCCCGCCGGAGGTTTATTCCATCGTGGTGGACGCTGTCAACAAAAATTTGGATGCCCTCCACGGCTACATGGCGCTGAGAAAAAAAGCCCTGGGCCTGGACGAGCTGCATATGTACGACCTTAACGCGCCCCTGGCCGACGAACCGGACGACCCCATCCCCTACGAAGAGGGAGTAAGGATGGTGACCGAGGGAATGGCGCCTCTAGGGCCCGTTTACGGCCGGGCGCTTCAGGAGGGCTTTTCGTCCCGGTGGGTGGACGTCCACGAGAACCAGGGCAAGAGGAAGGGCGCCTATTCGTGGGGAAGCTACGGAACCCACCCCTACGTGCTGCTTAACTACAACGGAACTCTTCGGGACGTCTTTACCATTGCCCACGAGATGGGGCACTCCCTCCACACATGGTTTTCCCACAGGGCCCAGCCGAAGGTCTATGCCGACTACACCATCTTCCTGGCGGAGGTGGCCTCCACCACCAATGAGGCCCTGCTGCTGGAGCATCTTCTTGAAAGAGCGCCGGCGGGGGAGAAGATCTATCTGCTGAATCACTACCTGGACCAGGTGCGGACCACCGTTTTCAGGCAGGTTATGTTTGCCGAGTTCGAGAGGGACGTCCACGCCGCCGCCGGGGAGGGGCGCCCTCTTACCGCAGAAATTTTGTCGGGGATGTGGCGGGAGTTGAACGTGAAATACCACGGCCCTGATATGACCATGGACGAGGGGATTTTCGTGGAGTGGGCCAGGATCCCCCATTTTTACAGCCCCTTCTACGTCTACAAGTACGCTGCGGGCTTTGCGGCCGCCGCGGCCCTCAGCTCGAATATTTTAAGGGGCGGGGAGGAGGGGAGGGAACGATATATCCGGTTTCTCTCCCGGGGAAGCTCCGCATACTCCCTGGACATCCTGAGGGATGCCGGGGTGGACATGACCTCGCCCGCGCCCCT
>JAAYQT010000022.1 GCA_012519165.1 Synergistaceae bacterium | reverse complement strand
GCCGTACAAGCCTTGACGCCGCCTTTATTCGGGGGTAGAATGTTCTTCGCTTCTAAACGCCCGATGCGCCTGTAGCTCAGTGGATAGAGTATCGGCCTCCGGAGCCGAGGGTCCGGCGTTCGAGTCGCCGCAGGCGCGCCATGTATTGCAGGCCTCCCGTAGTTTGGCGGGAGGCTTTTTTCGTCTGGTATAATCGCGTCTGCGAGGCCCATAAAGTTTTGCCGGCCTATCGGACTCCGGAGCCGGGGCTCCCGGGCGCGCAAATAAGAAAATGCCCGGCAACCGCCGGGGCCCTTTAATATCAATCCCGCCATGGAAAGAGGCGATCAAGATGACGTTTAAAGCAACCATTCTGGAAATAATCTCGTCGGACGAAAAAAAGAAAAAATACTACCTTCTGCTTGACGGGGGTAATTTCCGCCCTTCCGGAGGGGGACAGCCCGGCGACTCGGGAGTCCTCCGGGCCGGAGGCTTCTATTTTCTGGTGGAGGACGCTGAAAAACACCCCCGCGGAACGGTGGTAAAGGGCAGGGCCGAAAAGGGCGCGCCGATCCCCGGCATGGAGGCCGAGGGGGAGGTGGACATGGAACGCCACGCCCTTTTATCAAGAATGCATACCGGCGAGCATATTCTGACCAGGGCCCTGGAAGATGCCAACCCGGGCCTACGGATACAGAAAGTAAATGTGGACCCTGCGGAAACCACCGTTTACCTGTCATGGGAAGGCGAATTGGACTGGGAGATGCTTTTTTACGCTGAAAGAGAAGGCGAGAGAATAGTAGCCGAAGACCTCCCTGTGGAGACGACCTATCTCCCCAAGGAGGAGGCCATGAAGCTGCCCGGCGTTAAAGGCCTCTGGGACAGAATTCCAGAAGGAAAGGTCAGAGTGGTGCAGATTCCCGGCTACGATGTGATTGCATGCTCGGGGAGCCACGTTTCTTCCACCGGGGAAGTAGGAAGCCTCTTTGTAACAGGTTACAACGGCAGCGCCCCGAACTGGGAGTTCCGGTTCTCAGTGGAGGGGGCGCCTCTGCGGCAGGAGTACAGCGAATCCGCCCGCCGGCTCCACAGACTCATAGGTTGCAGGCTTAACCAGATGGAGCAGGTGGTGGCCGGTTACCAGGACGAGAACGGACGGCTGAAAAAGATGCTCGAAAGGGCCTCCCAGTACATAAACCTTCCCGTAAAAGATTATGACGGAGGCGCTCCCGTCTCAAGCGCGGTTCTCCCGGGCATGTCAAGGGACCTGGCCGCCCCGGCGGCAAAGAGGTGGTCCGAGGCCCTGCCCGACAGGGTACTGATTCTGCTGCTTCCGGACAGGGAGGAAGGCGACGGTTCATTTTTGCTCTATGCCGGGAAGGATGTTGGCGTGGATTTTTCAAAGTTTTTGAAAGAAACCCCCTCCCTCTCGGCAAGGGGCGGAGGCAGAAAGGACTGGCTTAACGGCCTCTCCCCGGTGATGACAGAATCTGCGTGGGTCGAGGCGGCGGCTTCATATATGGAGAGAAGGCGGGCTTGAGCCCGCCTTCTCTATAGGTCTATTTTATTTCGGGAATTTCCATGCCCACCTCGGCGTAGTACCTTGCCGCGCCGGGGTGCACGGGGATGGTTGCGCCGTCCAGGGCAGTTTCCAGGTGGATATGGTCCGCTTGGGGGTGGGCCTTCCTTAAATCGGCCAGGTTCTCCCAAAACGCTTTCGTAAATCTGTACACCACGTCGTCGGGCAGGGAGGCGTCGCAGATCAGCATTGCCAAAACTGCGGGAGTGGAAACGTCCCGGTCTATGCCCCTGTAAGTCCCCGCAGGGATGGTACTCTTTATGAAGAAGGGGAATTCCTCCCTCAGGGTGTCCAAAAAGTCGTCGTTGAAGCTGAGAAGGTCGATGTTCTTCGTTGCAGCCAAGTCGGTTATGGAGGAAGTAGGGTAGCCTGCCACAACAAATCCGGCGTCCAGGCGCCCGTCCTTGAAGTTTTGGGTGGTGCTGTTAAAGTCAAGGAAATCGGCGCTCAAGTCCCCCATTTCCATGCGGGCCGACCTTAAAATTGCGGAAACATCCCCTAAAACTCCTGAATCGGGCGCGCCTACGGACACCCTCTTCCCTCTCAGGTCTTCGATGTCCGAAATGTCGTCGCCCTTCATAAAAATACAGTGGACGTGTTCAGGGTAAAGCGATGCCACCACCCTGATGTTTTCATGTTTTTCAGCAAAGGGAGGCATTCCCTTCCTGGCCCAGTAGGCTATGTCGTTTTGTGCAAGAGCCATCTCCACCTGGCCTGCGGAGATGAGCTTGATGTTTGCCGACGACGCATTGCCGGTCTCGGAAGTAACCTGCAGGTCAGGGACGTTCTTGCTCACTATGTCGGCTATGGAGCCTCCGAGGGGATAGTAGGTACCGCCCGTTCCGCCGGTGGCTATGTAGATGTAGGTGCCGGCCGGGGCGGGAAGGGCTGAAGCAAAAAATACAAAAATAAAAACGGCGCAAATTAAGCAAAGTCTTTTCATTGCGAAATCCTCCCCTGTTTTCACTGGAAACAGTAAATTTTTACTTGCCATAACCCGGATAAAGTATAGATCACAAAGAGCAGAGCTTCAAGGCGCAGTTTTCCATTCGCCAAATTATGATTTTATCGGGAAAAAGTGACTCTTTTCTCTCATTCATCTATAATGATGACAAGAATCCACAGAGAGGAGCTGAAAGTTTGTGATCTGGAAAAAAATTTTTAACGCCCCCCGGGAAGGGATGGAGGAAGAAGCTGCAGAAGACGGCTTTGATGAAGAGAGTCAGGGGGATGCAGAAATCCGTACCGAAGCGGCGTCAGAGGACCGGACCAGACAGGGAGCGCCTGCGGCGGTGAGCGGAAATAACAGGGAGAGGGAGAGTCAGGGCATAGGAGTTGAGCTTAATTTAAGTATAAGGATCGACGACGAGAGCCAGGTGGGCAGGGCCGCCCTTCTTCTGGCGGCTACCACCAGCAACGAAGCCGAGCAGATTTTTAAAAACGACCTCTCCTCCATAGGGTGGAGGTCAGTGGCTACAGAAGTGGGCGGGCTTGTCGGCGACCTGCCGCCGAAGATAACAAGGGCCCTTGTGGGCGCATCCCTGAACGCCGGGGTAGTGGAGAAGAAACGAAATGAGATGCACGCCCTTATGCACGCCGCCCTTGAGGCGCTGGAGGGCTTTCTAGCCACCGGAATGTTGGAGGCAAGCATCGGGGCCAAGATCGCCATTGTAAGAAACAGCCGCTGGATTTCCGTGGCCGTAATGGGAGACACGGCTTATCACGCAGTGGCCCATCACGAAAGGTGCGGCCTCGGCGTAATGCATATCTGATCTTCCGGTCTTATCTTTAGTTTCCTGCGGGAGTTGCAAAAAAAGCTCTTGCGCGGCAAACCTTCCTGTGATAGAGTTTCTGTTTGTTTGGTGATATACACCAGTCATGATTTCCTTCGGAGGTGCTTTATAGATGAAAAAGGATATTCATCCCCGCTACGAAAAGTGCGACGTTACGTGCGCCTGCGGCAATACGTTTCAAACTCGCTCCACCAGTGGCGAAATCAGAGTGGGCGTCTGCTCTTCATGCCACCCTTTCTTCACCGGCAGAAGAGGCAGCAGAGTTCTGGCCGAGGCGGGCAGGCTCGAAAAGTTCCAGAAGAAGTACGAGGGCGTCGATTACGGCCAGAGAAAGACGGCCGAGGAAGAATAACAGGCAAGTCCCAGAGTATTTCCAGCAGCGTTGGTCTTCAGCCGGAGCCGCATCAGTTGGTGCGACGCTGGCTGATTTTTATTTTATAATCCCTTCCGGCCCGGCGTTTTAAAAAGTCAGGGCCGGCCCGCGAGGAAAGGAGAGTGGGGTTAATTGGCTTGTCGCGTTCTTCTTTTGGCATATACGCCGTCTCCCGACGCCGCCGTTGCGGCGGCAGCCAGACTTTGCTACAGCGACGTCTCCGCCGGGGACCTTTTCCGCGAGGAGTCGCGGGAACTTAGCGCTACTCTGCTCGACCATCTGCGAAAAAGCGGGCATTACTCGCCCTTTGAGCATGCGTCCTTTACCTTTGCCATCGACGGCCTGAGCAGAGTGACGTCTCACCAGCTGGTTCGTCACAGAATTGCGTCCTACAGCCAGCAAAGCCAGAGATACGTGGGTATGACAGCGCCGGATGTGATCATGCCTCCCTCCGTTGCGGCAAACCGGGAGCTGGCCGAAAAGTTTAATCGCACGGTGGAAGAGGTCCACCGCTTTTATTCCGAAATGGTGGAGGCGGGCATTCCCAGGGAGGACGCCAGGTTTATACTGCCCCACGGATGGTCCACGCGCCTTGTAATGACGATGAACGCCAGGGAATTGCACCACTTTTTTACCCTGCGGCTTTGCAGAAGGGCCCAGTGGGAGATTCAAAACCTCGCCCGGGAGATGCTGAGGCTGGTCAGGGAGGCCGCGCCCCTTCTATTTAAGGCGGCGGGCCCCGGGTGCGTTATTTCGGGGGAGTGCGGGGAAATGAACCCCTGCGGAAGGCCCTACGCTTCGGTCCGGGAAGTTTTAGACGAGGAAGGCGTTTGATATGAAAATAAAAAGAATCTTGGCGGCCCTGGCGGTTGCGCTCGCAGCCGGATCCGGGGACAAAAAGATCCCGGTGGGCGGCCAGGCGGTTATCGAGGGTGTGCTTATGAAGGGACCTTCTCTTTGGGGCCTTTCCATAAGGAGGCCCGACGGCGTAATTGAAAGCGAAAGCTGGGGGGTAAAATCCTGGACCGCGTCCCTGCCCTGGAAGCTGCCCCTGATCCGGGGCGTGGTCACCATGGTGGAGATGATGACCACCGGTTTCAGGGCTCTGGATAAATCGGCAAAAATCGCTGTAGGCGAAGAGGAAAAAATTACCTTTCTGGAAATGGCCCTTACGGTGGCCGCCGCCATAGGGGCGGTAGTGGGGCTCTTCATCGCCCTTCCCCTGTGGCTTTCCGACCTGGCATATAATGCCCGGGGCCTAACTGCAACGGGCAAAAACATAATCGAAGGGTGCGTAAGGGGGCTGGTTTTCATCGCCTACGTGGCCGGGATCGGCCTATGGGGCGAAATCCGCCAGGTATTCCGGTACCACGGGGCGGAGCACAAGACTATAAACGCCTACGAAGGGGGCGTCCCCATGACAGTGGAAAATATTATGAACTGTTCGAGGATACACCCCAGGTGCGGCACCTCCTTCCTCCTGATCGTGGTTGCTGTCAGTATTATTGTCTTCTCTGCAGCCGGCTCGGGGACAATTTTATGGCGAATCGGCAGCAGAGTTCTTCTGCTGCCCCTGGTCATGGGGATATCCTACGAAATTATAAAGGGGGCGTCCTGCGCGGGGGCGGCGGGGCGGTTTTTAATGTGGCCCGCCCTCTCTTTCCAGTTCCTCACTACCAGGGAGCCCGACTACAACCAGGTGGAAGTGGCCCTAACTTCCCTGGAGACGGCCCTGCAGAAAAGACTAAGGCCCGAAGGGGAGACGGCGGAATGAGATATCTTGCAAAGCTTGAAACCCTGGAGAGGGATTTTGAGGCCATCGAGGCAAAGATGGCCTCCCCCTCGGTCCAGGGTGATCTTAAGGAACTCCAGAGCCTGGCCAAGAGACACTCAGGGCTGGAGCCCGTTGTAAACAAATACCGGGAATACAGCAGAATTGCGGCAGAGATTGGCGATGCGAAAAACCTGGCGGAGGGCGACGACCCGGATATGGCGGAGCTCGCGGAGGAGGAGATCTCCGCCCTTGAGCCCCTTCTTGAAAAACTCGAAAAGGAGATAAGGGTGCTTCTTCTGCCCAAAGACCCCAACGACGAGAAAAGCGTTGTCCTGGAGATCAGGGGAGGGGCGGGGGGCGAGGAGGCGGCCCTCTTCGCGGCGGACCTCTTCAGGATGTACACCCGCTTTGCCGAGAGAGAAGGCTGGAAGGTGGAGGTGCTGGACTACAACGAGACGGGGATCGGCGGCTACAAGGAGATCATCTTTAGAATCGACGGCAGGGGCGCCTACAGCAAGCTCAAGTTTGACAGCGGAGTCCACCGGGTGCAGAGGGTCCCCACCACCGAGGCGGGAGGGCGGATTCATACCTCCACCGCTACCGTGGCAGTGTTGCCGGAGGCGGACGATGTGGACGTGGAGATAAACTCCGAGGACCTTAAAATAGACACCTACCGGGCAAGCGGCGCCGGGGGCCAGCACGTCAACATGACCGACTCCGCGGTGAGGATAACCCATATCCCAACCGGAATAGTGGTCACCTGCCAGGACGAGAGGTCCCAGATAAAGAACAGGGCAAAGGCCATGGCATATCTGCGGGCCAAGCTTTACGACGCGGAGCAGCAGAGGAAGGACGACGAACTTGCTTCGGAGCGCCGCGGTCAGATAGGTACCGGGGACCGCTCCGAAAGGATCCGCACCTACAACTTCTCCCAGAACCGGATTACCGATCACAGGATAGGCGTTACCCTCTACAAGCTGGACCAGTACCTGGACGGCGATCTTTACGACCTTGTAGAGGCCATGACCATGGCGGAACAGACCGAGAGGCTTCACTCCCTGGAGGGAGAATGACCTCTCTCTCCGGGGCCCGTAAGTGGGCGGCCGCCAGGCTCCGGGAGATGGGGATAGAATCCCCCGCTGCGGAGGCGGAGCTAATGCTTCTGCATGCTACGGGGCTCTCCAGGCCCGCTCTCGCCGCCCGGGGGAGGGAACCTGCCGGGGACCGGGCCTTTGAAAATTTAAAGGAGATAGTGGAGCGGCGGCGCGCCGGGGAGCCCCTGCAGTACATTCTGGGCGGGTGGGAATTTTACGGCTGCACGCTGAAGGTTCGACCCGGCGTGCTGATACCAAGGCAGGACACGGAAGTTTTAGTGGAGATCGCCCTTCCTCTAATTCCGGAGGGAGGGCGATTTTTAGACTGGGGTACGGGCACGGGATGCCTGCCCCTGGCCCTGCTCTCCGAAAGGCGCGATATAACAGCGATTGCGGCGGACGCTAACCCCCTGGCCGTTGCCCTCGCGTGGCATAATCTGTCGTCGGCGGGAGTATTGCACCGGTGTCTGCTCTGGCACTCCCGGGAGCCGGGGGATATTCCCGTAGAAGACGGGGAGCTTTCCGTGCTCGTGAGCAACCCCCCCTACATACCGTCTCAGGACCTTCCGGGGCTTATGAAGGAGGTCAGGGCGGAGCCCGTCTCGGCCCTTGACGGAGGGGAGGACGGCCTGGCCTGGTACAGAAAACTCTTTGAGTGGGGACCGGCAAAGGTACGACCGGGAGGATGGGTTCTGTTCGAAATAGGGGACGGGCGCCAGGGGGAAAGGCTGGCTGAAATTTCGCCGGAGAACCTTGAATTCAGGGGCGTTTTTCAGGATTTATCCGGGAAGCCTCGCGCTGCGCTTTGGCATCGTGTATAATTTCCGGCGGAAGAATTAGTAACAATTTGAGAGGTGGGTCCGTAATGGAAAAAAGAGAACTCGTAGTTATTGGGGCGGGACCGGCCGGACTGACGGCGGCCATCTACGGCAGAAGGGCCGGGCTCGACGTCCTGGTGCTGGAAAGGGGCATTGCCGGCGGCCAGATAAACACTACCGAGGAGATTGAAAACTGGCCGGGCGTGCAGCATGCCACCGGACCGGAACTCTCCGAAATGTTCCGCAGCCACGCGGAAAAATTCAAGACGGAATTCCGGGATGCCCAGGTTTCCTCCGTGGAAGTGAGGGACGACGTCAAAGTTGTAGTCACCGACAAGGGCGAAATTGAGGCCGAGGCGGTCATTCTGGCAACGGGCGCCTACTTCCGCAGGCTTGGCTGCGAGGGAGAGGCCGAACATATCGGCCAGGGCGTCAGCTACTGCGCCGTGTGCGACGGGGCTTTCTTCGAGGACGAAGAGATCGCCGTAGTGGGCGGAGGAAACACGGCAGTGGAGGAGGGGGAGTATTTGACGGCCTTCGCCTCCAAGGTCTACATAATCCACCGGCGGGACGAGTTCAGGGCTGACAGGGCCGCAGTGGAGCGGGCTCTTTCCAACCCCAAGATTGTCCCCGTTTGGAACACCGTGGTTGAAAAAATCGAAGGGGACGGCATGGTGGAGAACCTCGTCCTTAAAAACATAAAAACGGGCGAAACCTCCAACCTGCCCGTGGCGGGAGTCTTCATGTTCGTAGGCCAGCTTCCCCACGACGAGCCGGTCCGCGGCCTGGTGGAGGCGGTAAAGGGCGGCTGGATCAAGACCGACGAATCCATGGAGACCTCCGTGGAGGGCCTTTTCGCAGCAGGCGACGTAAGGGATAAAGACCTCCGCCAGGTGGTAACCGCCGCCTCCGACGGCGCCATTGCGGCCATGGCCGCGTCGGCCTATATAAACGAGCAGGTACACCTCCGCTCCGTCCTTCTTGAGCCGGACCACGTAATCGCCCTCTTCTACTCAAGCATTGAAAGGGAGCAGGTTGCCCTCTCCGACGTAGTGGACGGGGCCGCCAGGGCCGCCGGTAAAAAAGTTGCCCTTGTGGACGGTTACCGTAACGCCAGGATGGTGGAGAAGCTGAAAATACCGTCTCTACCCGCCATGGTGGAGCTGAATTCTGGCAAAACGGCCAGGATTAAGCCCCTGACGTCCGTGGCGGACGTGGAGGAGTTTCTGAAATAGTCTAAATTTCCGGGGCGTCCCCGTTCCCCGAGGACGCCCCCTAACGGGGAGGAACAGGTCATGATATTGACGGTCACCCTTAATCCCGCGGTGGACGAAGAGTACATAATACCTGAATTGCGGCCGGGAGGATGGCTGCGGGCAACATCCAGAACGTCCTCGCCGGGAGGGAAGGGCATCAATATTTCCGCCATACTGGCCCAGTTCGGGTACCCCTCCGCCGCCATGGGCTTCCTTGCGGGGATGAAGGGCGAGTACATACGGAGCGCCCTCCGGTCTTACCGGATAACCACTAACTTCGTCCACATCAAGGGCGAAAACAGGACGAACGTCTACATTATCGACGAGACGGGGAACCTGGAGACAAGCATCTCCGAGGCCGGCCCAACGGTCAGCCCCGACGCTGTGGAGCGTCTGCGGAAGGTCTACGGCAGAATTTTACAGCGCACCAGGCTGGTAATCCTTGGCGGGACCCTTCCGCCCGGCGTGCCTGACGGAATATTCGGGGAGTTTATTAGCCTCGCCAGGGAAAAGGGCATTCCCACCGTGGTGGATGCGGCGGGCCCCTCTCTGATGGCCGCCCTGGACGCGGGCCCCACCGTGGCCAAAGTGGACCACCGGTTTATGTCAAAGGCCATGGGAAGATCCCTGACGTCGCTGGACAACCTGATCGAAGTCGTGTCCGATTTCCAGAAGAAAGGCGTAGAGTGGGCCATAGCGTCCTACAGGACTTACGGCAACGTCTTCTTCTCCCCTGACGGTATCTACCTGGCTCTTGCCGACAGAAAGAGCATCCGTTCCATCTTCTCCACAACGGACGCCCTTCTCGCCGGTTTCGTGGTGGCCAGGGAGGAGGGAATGTCCACGGAGGAGACCATACGATTTGCCATGGCCTCCGCCTGGGAGTCCTCCACCCACATGGGGAAGGGTACAAGGGGCAGGGAGGCCGTGGAAGAGTTTATACCACTGGTGGAGCTTGAGCTTCTTTAAACCGGCCCGCTGCGCGGCAAGGTAATGTTTGGCCCCTTTTCATCCGAAACAAGAGGAAGATGGAAGGAGGAATTCCTCATGAACCCCGGAAACACTCAGAAAGCCCAGGCTGTATACCTTACCACCATGGTAAACACGGCTTCGAGGGAACAGCTTCTCCTTATAACTTACGAAATCGGAATAAGGGCCTGCCGAACTGCGGAGGCCGCTCTTTCCGCGTCCAACGCCGAGGAGGCCAACCACAGCCTCCAAAAGGGACAGGACGTGTTAAGGTAGCTTATGGTCACCCTTAACATGGAAAGGGGAGGAGAAGTAGCGGAGGGGCTCATGAAGCTCTACGACTACATGCACCTCCTTCTGGTGGAAGCCAATGTAAGCAAGTCGCCGGAGAAAGTGGCCATTGTCCGGGTTATGCTTGAAGAACTAAAGGAAACCTGGGAAGAGGCCATAATAAAAATTGCCGAAGAGCACCAGGAGCGCGCTCCCGTAGCGGTTCCGGCGCCTGCGGCCAAGGGCGGGGGACAGCCCGTGCCCGCCGGAGGGCTGAACATTGCAGGATGATTTCAGCGAAAACCTGTCAAGCCTGGTATCCACCGAACTGGCCCTGTATAACGAGCTGGCCTTTCTTGTTCAAAAGGAAGGGGAACTCGTAAAATCGGGGGATATGGAGGGTTTGCTGGCCATTCTTGCCGAAAAGCAGGACGTCATATCCAGGCAGGAGCTTGTCCAGGAGGGCTGGAACAATATCTGTTCCGGCCTTGGCATCTCCGAGGGAAGGGACGGCCCGGTCTTTTGGGAGAAGGTGGCGTCGCTGCTTGGTACCGACGGGGCCGACGTCCTTAAGGAATCCCTTGCCGTTATCAGGGACACGGCAGGGGCGGTGCTTGAGGATGAACTGAAGGTCCAGGCTCTGCTGGAGGATCACGTGGAAGAACTCAGAAAAGAGATGCTCAGAATAAATAAGGGAAAAAAAGCCGTCCGGGGCTACACCAGGTCGGGAGGATCTTTCAGGTAACGGCCATGAAATTCCGTGCCTTTACGGCCGTACTTCTACTCTTAGCCCTTCTTTTGACAAGCCCGGTCGCAGCTTTTTCCTCCGCCGAAATTGAAAAAGAGATAGCCCTGGGAAAAAAAGTTTCCGAGGACGTGGAGAAGATGTGGGAGAGAGTGGCCGACCCCGCCCTCAGCGCCAGGCTCTCCATGTTGCTCGGCCGTTTTCTCCCTCACATGGCCCGGCCCCTTCCCTACGAGGTCAGAGTGGTGCGGGAGAAGACCCATAACGCCTTCAGCCTCCCCGGGGGGATAATATACTTTACCACGGGAATGTTGGACTTTCTCCGCA
The DNA here is from genome assembly GCA_012519165.1 of Synergistaceae bacterium. GTDB lineage: Bacteria > Synergistota > Synergistia > Synergistales > Aminobacteriaceae > Aminivibrio. The sequence continues at coordinate 7,779 of JAAYQT010000022.1, read as the reverse complement.
CCGACGCTGAAGTCGCCGCCATTCTCGCCCATGAGCTCATCCATGCGGACAACCGTCACGTAATGATCCAGACCGCAAGGGCTTCAAAGATAAACCTGGCCGCCCTGGCCCTTCTGATCGCCTCCCAGGGCAGCGCGGGCCCCATGATCCTCACAAGCCTTGTCCAGGTGGCGGTGACCAACTCTTACAGCAAGGACCTGGAGCGGGAGGCCGACAAGGAAGGATTCAGAATCCTGGTGGAGGCCGGGTTTCCGCCGGCGGCCATGGTGACCGCCCTGGAGGCCATGAACTACGATCAGCTCAAGAGGCCCTACGTAGATCCCGGCGTATACATGACTCACCCCGATCTGCCGGACCGCATTGCCTACATAGTAAAAACCGCCGATGACAGGAAAATCCCCATAAGAAGAAAATATGCCCTTAACCTACTGCGAACCTCCGTTGAAACCTCCGAAGGCAGGGTTGCCCTGGCGCTGGACGGAAAACAGGTATGGTTTCTGCCCGCAACCGAAGAAGGGCGAGAGGTCCTGTTGGAGGCTGCCAAAAAGGTTGAGGAAAACCTTCAGATGGAGACCGCCCCTTATGAAATCAGAATAATTTCCCCCGGGGGGAGGAAAGTCCTGGCGGTGGGAAACGCGGCCGTAGCAAGAGAACCCCTTCCGAAGGGCGCCCCATCCCTTGAAGACTTCAGGGAATCCCTGGTCAGAGCCCTGGGGGAAGCCAGGGATAAGCACAGGGGCGCAAAATACCTCCGCTGAAATTGTTGTAGTAAAATAGCATGGGTTAAAGAGACCGTCCGGACCTTTTCATCCGGGCTCGGCAGTTTGCGGCGCGGAGTAAATTCTTATTTAAAATTTACATGCGGACGGCTCGTCCGGCGCCTGCTGATCAGCCCGTTTGCCGGCGGGGGAGGAGAGACCAGTGACTATTTCGCTCTATAGACGATACAGACCAGCCGCTTTCGAAGAGGTGGCCGGACAGACCGTGGCCGTTGACGTGATTAAAAAGGCGGTACTAAGCGGACGGGTGGGCCATGCCTATCTTTTTTCCGGCCCCCGGGGCTGCGGAAAGACCACAATGGCGAGGCTGCTGGCAAAAGCCCTTAACTGCGAAAACCTCCAAAACGGCTTCGAGCCCTGCGGCCGATGCCCCAGCTGTCTCTCCATAACTGCCGGGGAGAGCCTGGACGTGATTGAAATCGACGGCGCCTCCAATAACAGCGTTGACGAAATCCGGGAGCTGAAAACCCACGTCTCCCTCTCGCCTTTTGCATCGAAATGGAAAGTCTACATAATTGACGAAGTCCACATGCTGTCCATATCGGCCTTCAACGCTCTTTTAAAAACCCTGGAGGAACCCCCGGCCTTCGTGGCCTTCATCCTGGCCACCACCGAGCCCTTTAAAGTCCCGGCCACCATAAGGTCCCGCTGCCGGCACATCCCCTTCAGGCGGATTACCGTGAAGGACATAACCGCCCGGCTGACACAGGTGGCGGAGACTGAGGGGGCGCCCTTTGAGGAGAGCGCCCTCAGGGAGATTGCCAGACAGGCCGACGGCGCCCTCAGGGACGCCCTTTCCATGATGGAGCAGGCCCTGTCCCTGGGGGACGGGTCGTTGACCATGCAGGCAGTGGACAGACTCCTGGGAGGAGGGGGACTGTCCGACCTGGAGCGCTGGGTTGCTTCCGCAGGGGAGGATTCCGCCGCGCCCTTTCTCATTATGGAGGAGATGTTTCTTAAAGGGGCTTCCACCCAGAGAGTGGTGGAGGGCCTTTTCCTGCTCTTCAGAAATCTGTGGGCATGGAGGAAGTGGGGGGATAAAATAATCGACTCCCTTTCAATTTCCGAAAGCGAGGCGGACTTTTTAAAGTCGGAGGGCCCGGGGTGGACGGCGCCCATGCTGTCGGAGATGATGCTCTTCTGCTCAAGGCTCATTCCCCAGGTGAGGTCGGGCTTAAGGTCTGACGTACTGACAGGCGTGCTGGCCGCAAAAATTCAGGAGCTGAGGGCGCCTTCCCCGGCTGAAGAAAAGCCCTCCCGGCCCCGGAAGGCGGCGGCGCCCGCCGCGCCGGAGGCCCCAAAGACGGAAAGGCCCGCAATGCCTGCAATGCGCCCCTCCCGGGAAGATCGAACTGCCCCTGGCGAGGCAAAACCAGCTGCTCCGGCAGCCCTGGGTCCGGAGAACTGGCCGGGGTTTGAGGAAATGCTGTTCTCGAGGGACCTTCTTTTATATTCCCTGTTGGCCGGGACCGAGATTGCCATGGAGGAGAGAATCGTAACCGTGATCTTTCCGGAGGACCCGCCCTACTCCTATGAACTGGCCTCCATTGAGCGAAACGCCTACTCGCTGGCCGCCAGGGTATCGGAGTATTTCGGCGAGGATGCGGAAGTTGTAATCGAAGCGGGGAGCAAAAAAAAGAAATGCGCCTCCAACGGAGGCCGCGGGGAGGCCCCGCCTGCGGAGGCTCATGCCGTTCCCATGTTCAGCCCCCCGGAAGACGACGGGGAGGCGGATAAAAGGGATGAAGGCCCGGGAGGCACGCAGCCCGCCGCATCCGGAGCCGCCTGCGATGAGGGGATTCCCTTTCAAAACCTGGTAGACGAGGTTTTGCGGTGGGGCGGCGGAGAGGTAGTAATGATCAGGAGGGACGGGGCATCTGAAGATCTGCCCGACGACCCCCTCGGTGTAGACGAATAGAATGGACTCGAAAGTCAAGGAGTGTCACCCATGAGCCGACAGTTTGTCCACCTGCACGTTCACACGGAATACAGCCTTCTGGACGGCGCCATAAGATGCGGGCAGCTTGCGTCCAGGGCCGTTGAATTCGGAATGCCCGCAGTAGCCATGACGGACCACGGCGCCATGTACGGGGCGGTGGAGTTTTACGACGAGTGCGTAAAGACGGGCGTAAAACCCATCATAGGCTGCGAAGTCTATGTGGACCCCGAAGGCCATACCACCAGGGAAAAGCGGAACAGGATCTATCACCTTCTGCTCCTTGCCGAAAACGACGAAGGCTACCACAATCTTGTAAAGCTCGTATCCATTGCCAATACCGCCGGTTTTTACGGAAAACCCAGAATTGACCACTCCCTGCTGTCGAAATACAGCTCTGGGCTTATCGCCTGCTCGGCCTGCATCGCCGGAGAGATACCCTCGCTGATTGCCGAGGGAAAAGAGCGGGAGGCCCTGGACAGAGCTGTCCTCTACCGGGACATCATGGGAAAGGACAACTTCTTCCTGGAAGTGATGTACAACGCTATTCCCGAGCAGGCTGCGGTAAACAAGGCCCTGGTGCGGATGTCCCGCGAGCACGGCTTCCCCCTGGTGGCCACCAACGACGCCCACTATCTCCTTCGGGAGGACAGCAAGTGGCATGATATCCTCCTATGCGTCCAGACCAAGAGCAGCCTGGAGGATGAAAACCGAATGTCCTTCACCGGGGATGACTTCTATCTCCGTTCCCCGGAGGAGATGGACGAAATTTTCGGCGCCGAGCTGCCTGACGCCCTGGAAAATACGCTGGCCATCGCGGAGCGGTGCAGCGTCAGTCTGCCCCTGGGAGGTAAGGACTATAAACTCCCCAATCTCGCCCTACCTGCGGGAGAGACCCTGGAGAGCAATTTGCGGAAAGAGGCAGAAAAAGGCCTCGGCGAGCGGCTTGACGGCAAAATCCCTGACGAGTACAGGCAGAGGCTCGATTATGAACTCGGCGTAATAAACTCCATGGGCTTTGCGGGCTACTTCCTGATAGTGGCCGGCATTATCGGGGCGGCAAAAAAAAGAGGCATCCCCGTGGGGCCGGGAAGAGGTTCCGCGGCGGGCTCCCTTGTGGCCTGGAGCCTTAAAATTACGGAACTCGATCCCATTCATTACAACCTGCTCTTTGAGCGATTTCTTAACCCTGAGCGGATCAGTATGCCCGACATTGACACCGACGTCTCCGACAAGGGCAGGGACGAACTGCTTCAGTACATCTCTGAACACTACGGTCAGGACAGAGTGTCCCAGATAGTCACTTTCGGGCGGATGAAGAGCCGGGCCGCCATCACCGATGTGGGCAGGGTGCTGGGAATGCCCGTCAAAGAGGTAAACTCCATCACAAGGCTCTTTCCTCCCTTAAGCGAACTCTCCATTGCGGAGACCGTGAAACAGGTTTCCGAGCTGGCTGAAATGAAGAGGGCCAGCCCGCTGGTAGAGCGGGTGCTGGATACTGCCGGCAACATAGAAGGCTTGGCGAGGCACTGCTCCCAGCACGCGGCGGGGGTGGTTATCACCCCCATGCCCATCACCGACCTTGTCCCGGTAAGGAGGATAGGGGAAGACCAGATAGTAACCCAGTATTCCATGGAGCCCATTGAAAAACTGGGCCTGGTGAAGATGGACTTTCTGGGCCTAAGAACGCTTTCGGTTATAGAAGAGGCCCTTGAAAATATAAAGAAGTCCGGGAAGGCCGTCCCCGACATGGAGAAAATCCCCCTGGACGACCGCGGCGCATACGATCTTCTTCAGAAAGCCGATACCCTCGGTATCTTTCAGCTTGAATCCTCCGGAATGCGGGCCCTGCTTAAAAAGCTGCAGGTGGACTGTTTCGAGGACATCATTGCCGCCCTGGCCATGTACCGCCCCGGTCCCCTGGGCAGCGGCATGGTGGACCAGTATATCCAGTGCAAGCACGGCAGGGCCAGGGTTGAATACCTGCACCCCATGCTGGAGGATGTGCTCAGGGAAACCTACGGAGTGGTTCTCTACCAGGAGCAGGTAATGCAGTGCGCCGCCGTTTTGGCGGGCTACTCACTGGGCGAGGCCGATCTTCTGAGAAGGGCCATGGGAAAGAAGAAGGCCGACGTCATGGAGCAGCAGCGGGCCAAGTTCGTGGGAGGGGCAAAGGAGCGGGGCATCGACGAAAGAAAGGCGCAGGAGATCTTCGACATTATCCAGGAGTTCGCCGGTTACGGCTTTAATAAGTCCCACAGCGCCGCCTACGCCATGATCACCTATCACACGGCCTGGCTGAAGGCGAACTACAGACCTGAATTTATGGCTGCCTACCTCTCCAGCCAGATAGGGTCCAAAAAGGAGGACCTGGCTGCCTATGTAAGGGACGTGAGGAACTCAGGCATAAACGTTCTGCCTCCCGACGTCAACACCTCTCACGCCAGCTTTACTCCGGTAAAAGACGTCATAAGGTTCGGCCTGGGCGCGGTATCAAAGTGCGGGCATACGGCGGTGGACGCCATCCTTTCTGCCAGGGAGGCGGAGGGACCCTTTGAATCCTTGTGGGACTTCCTGTGCCGGGTGGACCTGAGGGTGGTAAACAAGTCCGTGGTCGAAAACCTTATAAAAGCGGGCGCCTTCGACAGTCTTAATGAAAACCGGAGGCAGCTTGTGGAGGGACTTCCCGACCTTATCTCTTCTGCCTCCAGGAAATGCATGGACGACAGCCAGCAATCCCTCTTCGACCTTACGGAGGACGTTTGCGGCGGAGACGGCCCCGCCCTCCCGGAGGCGGAGGACTTCTCGCCGAGGGAGAGGCTGGAGGGAGAGAAGGAGGCCACCGGGCTCTACATATCGGGCCACCCCTTTGAGCAGCACGAGGCCAAGATAAGATCCTACAGCAACTGCTCAATTTCCAGCCTTAGACTGTGGAGGGGCAGGAAAAATCTTTTGCTGGTGGGGGGTATGATCCTCTCTGTAAAGGAGCGGACCACAAAAAAGGGAGACCCCATGGGTATTATCGAGCTTGAGGACGGAGAGGCCAGGGTGGAGGCGGTCTGCTTCCCGAAAGTTTGGGCTCCCCTCCGGGGAAGGCTTTGCCCGGGCCAGATCTGTTTTGTTACGGGCTTTCCCGAAGAGCGGGCTGAAACCAGCGTCATCGCCAGAATGGTCACTCCTTTGGAGGATGACGGAACCCCGGAGACCCCTCCTTTTTTCAGATTTGCCGTCAATGCGGCCTCCATGGAGAAGATTTCTGTCAAGGAGCTTTTCAGGGCGCTGAAGGCCTTCCCCGGAAGATCCCCGGTGATCTTCGAGATAGCGGGCGGCAGTGATTCAGTAACCATGCTTCTCCAGGATGTTAAAGTGGACCCCGCCGCCCCCATTTCCAACGCAGTGGAAGAAATCCTGCCTGCAGGGGCCTTTTTCATAGGGTAGAATTGGACGGGGGAGAAAACTCTCCCGTCCGGCCCGTTGTTTTAGAAGGGAATGTGTTAAATGACTAAAGTTAAAATTGTATGTACAATCGGCCCCTCCTGTTCCAGCTACGAAACTCTTTTGAGTATGGCAAAAGCGGGGATGAACGTGGCCCGTTTCAACTTCAGCCACGGCGCCTACGAAGGGCACCAGGAGATGTTCAACCTTGTGCGGGCGGTGGAAAAAGAGATGGGAGAGCCTATTGCGACTCTCCTTGACACCAAGGGGCCGGAGATTAGAACCGGTAAAGTGGAGGGGGGGACGGTCAGCCTTGAGTCGGGAAGCCTTGTAACCCTTACCACCAGACAGCTTGCGGGCAATCCCTCGATCTTTACCGTCAATTTTGACCCCCTGCCCTACGAAGTGGCCCCGGGACAGGAGATCTTTATTGACGACGGTACCCTTCATCTGAGGGTTGAAGAGATCGAAGGGTACGATGTACGGTGCAGGGTAGTGGTGGGCGGCCTGCTGGGCGACTCCAAGGGAGTGAACATACCGGGGGCTGAACTGTCGCTAACCGCTCTGGCGGAGAAGGACAGGGAGGACATACGCTGGGGTATTGAGCGGGAGATGGACTATATTGCCGTGTCCTTTGTAAAGAACCGCGGGGACATCATGGAGGTCCGCAGGGTAATGGAGGAGTTCGGCGGGTCCATGAAAGTAATAGCCAAGATTGAAACCCGCGAGGCCGTAATTAATATTGAAGAAATAACGGACGTAGTGGACGGCGTCATGATAGCCAGGGGGGACCTTGGCGTGGAGATCCCCACCGAAGACGTGCCGCTGCAGCAGAAGAGGATCATAGAAATCTGCCGCCAGAAGGGCAAGGCTGTAATAGTAGCCACCCAGATGCTGGACTCCATGATCAGGAATCCCCGGCCCACAAGGGCGGAAGCCAGCGACGTAGCCAACGCCGTGCTGGACGGTGCGGACGCGGTAATGCTCTCAGGCGAAACGGCAAAAGGCGCTTACCCGCTGCGCTCGGTTGAGACCATGAAACGCATTGTTGCCCGGGCGGAGAGCGAGATCGAACTCTGGGAAAGGCCGGTACACGCCGGCGCCGCCCTTGGCATCCCCGACGCTGTCAGCAGCGCCTCCGTAATGGTTTCAAAACAGATGAAGGCGGCGGCTATTATCTCCATGACCCAGAGCGGAAGCACTGCCAAGATGGTAAGCAAACACAGGCCGCCCTGCCCCATCCTGGGGGCGACTCCCTCGATAAGGACCTGGCGGGAACTTGCCCTCTACTGGGGGGTTATCCCTCTTTTGAAGGAAGAGCTGATAGACCAGAATACGGCCGTGGATTCGGCAATTGCCTCCTGCCTCACTGCGGGCCTCATAAGGGAGGGAGAGCTTGTGGCGGTCACGGCCGGAGTTCCTCTGGGTACGCCCGGCACCACTAACATGCTCCAGGTGCATATTGCGGGAAAAATTCTCTTAAAGGGGCTGTCGCTCCTTAAAAGGGAAGCCAGGGGGCCTGTCTGCACTGCCTCTTCCGCAGAAGAGGCAAACAAAAAGATGACCCCCGGGGCAGTTCTTGTTGTAAGGACTTCCGATAAAGACTATCTTCCCGCAATGAGGATGGGC
>JAAYQT010000211.1 GCA_012519165.1 Synergistaceae bacterium | reverse complement strand
CGTCGGCGTAGGCGTCCGCATCGGGGTAGTCTTCAAATTTGACGGCCAGCTGCTCTTCGTCGTGAAGCCTGCTCCTGTTGCAGGGAAGGCCCATGGCCGACAGGCCCTCGCGGATGGCGTTCCGCATGGCCTCCGGGGAGATTACCGCGTACTGCATGCGCCCCTTTGTTATTTTTTGAAGGACGGCCCGGTTTTCAGCCGACTCTCCGCGGTAGTTGGCGCTGGGCGCCTCATGGGTCAGTACTGTGGAAAACAGGTTCATTTTGTCTACCTCCTTGGTCTGTCAGTTTATTCTTCTTCAGCCTGGGCCTGGTCGTCCTTTATGCGGACGTACGAGCAGGCGGAAAGGGCTAGCATGGCAAAGAGTTTGATTTTTTCCCGTTCTTCCGGGTCCACCAGGCTTTTGGCCAACAGAAGGAATTCGTCGCCTTCCTCATTTTTTGGCGAACCGAGCATGAACTGGGGGTGGGAGCAGAGGGTGCCGGTGAAGTATTCGGCAATGTCGGGCCCCTTGCGGCCCCGTAGGGCGAGGAACGCGCCGCTGCATATTTTCTGGACTTCTTTTTGGTATTCCGCCGGGAAAAACATGTCGCCGTCTTCCTTTTTCCGCTCCAGGTGGGTTTTTCCCGAGAGTATGTATTTTGACGCCCGTTCTTTTAGTTCCGATATCACATACTGCCTTACAACGGCCCTTGTCTTTGCCGCAAGGCGGTCATCCCGGCCGATGGCGGGAGTGGTGGCGCTGTTCTTGTCCATGTTTTTCTCCTCCGTCAAAATCATGATGCCGGTTGCTATTTCCCTTAACTTGCGTCCGGCGTCGAGGCCGAAGAAGGGCGTGTTTTTGGGGCTGCCCTGTTTCGACCATATGAAGAATTCGTTCGGGAACTGCTCAAATATGGTCTGCATTCCTTCATGCCAGGGGTTGCCGTAAAGAAGGTTTCGAACGCGGCAGGCCTTGTAGAGGAAGTTGAGGGGCCTTTTGTCCCCGGCGGGGGCCACAAGGCGGTTGTATTCGTTGAGGGCGCCGACGCCCAGGGGGATGTGGGCGGAGGCCACCAGGTTGACGGCGTTTCCCCTTTTTTCCATGTAAAAATACTCGACGCCCTCTACAGCGTCAAAAACTCCCCGGCCGTGGACTTCCGTACGCCGCCCGGCGATTGCCGACAGGAATTCCAGGCCGCTCTCCTCGGGGAGGTCTATTAACGAAGAGAGGGGGCGGCGGATTTTGGCCGGTTTGGATGGGCTTCCCAGCCACTTTCTGTATTTTTCAACGTATTTTTCGATGTCAATTATTTCGGGCATTACAAGGACAAAGCCCCCCTCTTCCCATTTGACCGAGTAGGTGGAGCTTTCGTCTTTTTTCCCCCGTTTTACCTGGAAGGTGCGGGTTACAAAGAGGGGGGAGGCCAAGTGAGCAAATTGCAGGAGGAAGTTTTCTCCTACCGTGCCTTTGTAGGCAACGCCCTCCGCGCTTATGCCCTCTGCCCCAAGCATGAGCGATCCCGAAAGGCTTGCGCTGCCCTCTCTTTTTTTCTGCAGGTCGTTCCAGGCGCCGCCTGCTTTGGAGCTGGGCCTTCCCTCAAGCCTTTCCTTGTAGACGCCCCTTGCGGCAGGTTTGCCGCAGTATGTGGCCCAGAGCATATCGCGCCATAGGGCGAGCTTTTTTCCCCCCTCCCCGTCGTCCGGCAGGGCGCCTTTCAGCGCCGCTCCCTTGGGGACTTCCACCTCGTAGACATAGACTTTTTCAATTTCTTCCTTTTCTCCCTTGAGGGTTTTTCGTTCCCGGATTTCCTTGCAGTCTTTATTGGCCCATTTTGACAGGCTTTCGACTTCCACTATTTCCGCATCGTACAGTTCGTCAAAGAGCGCCTGGAAGCCGTCCCTGGTGAAGCGGAATTTCCAGACGCCTTCCCCTTCGGGGATTATTTCCGGGAGGGGCTGCATTTTCCTTTCTTCCATGGTCTGAAGCAAAAAGACAAGCCCGGCAAGACCCGTTTTGTGCTGTGCCGAAGGAAGCTGGTGGAGAGAGTATTGCAGTTCCAGGCAGTCTTCTTTTTGATCCTCTGGTTTCGCTTTTTTCGCCACCGGTAAACCTCCTCTCTTTTCCATATTTTCAGCAGATCAGGCCAAGCCGTCCGCTGTACTCGTTTTTGGTAACGTGCAGGTGTGGGGGCAGTCCCCCGGCTTTTTCACTACCCTTTACGGGGGCGGGGATTATGAGTCCGTCCGTAGGCCGCCCCTCCTTTCTCATTCTGTGGTATTTCCCCACGTCGGCCTCGAGGATGGCGGACACGGTGTGGCCGTCGATATCCCGAATTCCGTCGCCGACAGCGTTTGCAAAGCCATCCTTCTGAAGGAAGGGGAGGAGTTTTTTCATTTCACGGGTGGAGGGGGACAGCTCTTCCAAAAGTTCCTGGAGGGTCAGCTGGCTGACGGTTTTTTGGTCTACGGCGTTTAGGAAGGGCTCCACATTTTTCATGTCCTCCGCGTCGTAGGGGAGGTTTTTTTCGGGCGGGTAGAGGAGAATTTGCCCGCCCCCGGCTATTTCCAGGTAGCGGTTGCACCGCCCCATCCGCTGGATGAGGGAGGTGAGCGGGGCATATTCGGATACAAGGAGGCCGGCGCTCAGGTCAAGGCTCATTTCGCAAACCTGGGTGGTTACGGCGATCATGGGGCCGTCCTCTCTAAAGGCTGAGATCAGTTCTTTGTGGACTCTCTGCCTGTCCATGAGGCGGAAACGGCTGTGATAGCATATTATCCGAGCTTCGGGAAGGAGGTCCGCGAGCTCTTTTGCAGCATCCTGGCATCTTTTTACCGTGTTTACCACCCAGAGAATTTTCTCGCCCCTCTCCCATGCCGACTTGACTTCCTCAAGGGCGTTTTCCCGGGAACTTTTTTGGATTTTATAACGAGGGGCGGAGGCTTTTTCCCTGAGGTCGGGGAAGTTTTCGGGGTTTTCGGGGAATATTTCAAGCCCGGCCTCGCGGAGCTGTCCCAGCCTTGCGGGAGCGAGGCTTGCGGTCATGCAGAGGGCGGGGACGTCAAATTTTTCCAGAAAGCCGAGGAGGGCGGAGAATAGTCTTGCATCAAAGCTGTGAACCTCGTCGAAGACGATGGCGCTTTCTGCCAGAAGAGGCAGGAGGCAGGAAGATCGGTAGTCGTGGCCCATAAAGCCCAGGAACTGGTCCACCGTGGCGCTGAATATGCGCTTTTGCCAGAAGCCCACCGCGAAGAGGCGGTCGTTGGTCAGGAAGTCCTTTCCCGAGCGGGAGTCGGGGTTTTCGAACATGTCCTGAAGTTCGTAGGCGGACGTGCCGTGAAGAAGCGCCCCGTCCGTTTCGGGCGCCCATGCCACGTAATCCCTGAAGCCCTCGGTGGCGGTAGCCCTCGTTGGGTAGAGGAAGATAAACCGCCTTATGTCGCGGCGGGATGCGACGCCCGCTCCCCATTTCCAGGCGGCCAGGGTTTTGCCTGCGCCGCAGGAAGCTAAGAGGAGGGCGCGGTCGGAGAGGTTTGCCGCCTCAAGTTGAAAGTCGGAGAAGGCGAATTTTTCTTCAGAGCCTTTTTCTATCTGCGCGCGCCTCGGGAATATGACCTTTTCCTCGATTTGCCCGCCGCTGAGGAAGTTTTCGTCGTCAAAGGCCTTTTTTATCCACTCCCCCGGCGGGATGAATACCGTCCTGTCCGACTCCCTCGCAAGGCCCGAACCCGCTGCATCGGCCAGGATCAAGGCGGTTCTTGCGGCTCGGAGGAGCTGCATCCGCCTTTCGTCGGCGAAGCATTTCTCCAGATCACTTTCGATATCGTCAAAGGCCCCGGAAATTTCATCAAGATTGATGTGCCGGGGTATTGGAGGGTTTTCCGGGAGAGGGGCGAGGAATTGAGGGGTCAGGAGGTTTAGGACGTCGTATATCCCTTCGGGGATGAGAGTGATGTGGGGGTCGCCGTCCGCTTTTTCCAGGATTCCGCTCCCCAGCTTGAGGTGATGGCCCATTACAGAGGCCCGGATTATTTGAAAATCCGCCGCCTCAACCCCCTCCAGGAGATTCCTTATTGGTTCCAGGCTTAAGAGCCACCCGCCGATAAATTCGTGACGCAGGGTCTGGTCTCCGCCCTTTGTGACTGCCCGCTGGAATTGAGCGTTGGATTTTCCTATATCGTGAAGGATGGCTGCAATTTGTGCGCACTTGTAAAAGGCTTCCTCTTCCGCCCTTTCGATGCGAAAGAACCGAAGCCATTTTGCAGCAAAGAGGGTTGGATTTTGAGCGTCGCCAAAGAGGGCCCCAAAGGCCTCAAGCACGTCGAGGGTGTGCTGACTGAGAGTTTTGGTGTGGGTCTGCCCGTCTATTACTATGCTTTTTTTCGCAAGGACTTCCATTGGTTTGCACCTACTGCAAGGGCACGAAAATTCCGCACCCCATGCTTCTTCGCCCCCCGATGCCCTTAGTCTGCAGGAGAATGGATTCTTCGGCGGTGAGCTCCGTTACCGCTACGGAGAAGCCCACTATATCCCTGCCTCTTATGGAAAGGGTCCGTTTTAGATAGGGCGACTTTTCGCGGTTGTCCGTTTTTCCTTCTGCGGACGCTGAATTTTTTCTGGCAACAAGGCAGGCCCTTCCCCCTATGCCCAGGTTATCAATTTGCCTTTGGGCGGCGCTTAAAAATTCCTCCGGGGCTGTAAAGCCTTTGATGGTGACTATCCGGCTGTGGAGGGCGGCGGCGGGGACAAGTTTTTTGGAGGAAGGCATTCCTGCGGTGACCGCACATCCCCCTATGTTTAGCCGTTTTCCGCACAGGTCGAGATAGTCCGCCACCTTTTCGGCTTCAACTCGAAGGATGAGCCTGCTGCTGCCATTTAAGGCCAGCATCCTTTCGCCGCAGGGTATTCCGAAAATCGGATGGACCCCCGCGTCGCCCCTTATTTTAGGGTTGTGGTGAAACGGAAAGAGTTCTGAAAGCGCAGAGTGAAGGTGGTAGCCGTGGTCGGCGGGGATTTTATCCCCCGACAGATAAAAAATGAGATCGAGCAAGATTTGTCAGCTCCTTTCATGAGGCCTTGAGGTCGATGCAATTTCTAATACACAATAAATACATAGCCCATAATTAGATGGTACTCTTTGTTTTTATTTTGTCAAGGAGTAACGGCTTTTTGTTTGTAAGGTGGTATTTTGAGGACGGGTGGGATATCATTTTTCTGGATGATGCCGTTGTTCCCGCAGGAGCGCAGGCGTTTAGCACTATTTTTTGTGCATTGGCTGAAATTGGCCTGCAAGTAATACCTCCTCTGATTGCCGTAAGGCGTTTTTTAGCTCCAATACGAGTGTTTTTCAATTTTCCGAGGCTCCTAATCAGTCCTCAAGCATACGCGTATGGCCCGCAGGGCAGCGGCCCATGATGCAGTCGTGAAATTCGGGCAGCTGCTCGTCGAATACGTCCCAGTGCGAGTAGTGCGCCCCGCAGAAGCATGCGTCACACCGGGGGCAGTAGAAGGGGGCTATTTCGAAGTCCCGCTTGTAGATGGCGCGTACGTTCCCTGTCTTCACTAGTTCCTCAAGGCCGTTCGGCCTTTCGTCCCATGGGCCGTAGACTGTGCGGCCGCCGATGAAGCTGTGAATAACGCTGTACAGCCTGTTCCCCTCCCTTACGAAGAAGAAATGCCCCGCCTCGTTGCCGCATACCGCGCAGAGGAAGCCTCCCTCGGAGACTATCTCGGCCCCGTCGGGCAGCTCGGGCCGGGTGGAGTAGCAGGGTCCGGTATCCGGCGGGAGGGACTCGCCAAGGAAGAGAATCCGGATAGCCCTGATGGCGTCCTGGTACCTTTTGAGCCTTTCAAAGTCCTCCGGGCCCGGGTCGGGGATCCGAGAGAGGTCGCAGTTTTCCAGGAGGTCGGCCAGCTTGACGTTCAAGCCTATGTGATTGCAGGCCGTCCTCATGATGAAGATAGGGTAGTCCTCGCCCTCCCTTCGCGTAAGCGCGTCGACCGCCTTCACCACCGCCTCGGAGAATCCTTCCTTGCGAAGGTCTTCGAGCGTCACGGCAGTGTCCTCGACCACGTCGTGAAGAACCGCCGCAATCTTCATCTCCTCCGTAGGCATCCTCTCCATCACGCGGAGGCAGTGGCGGATGTAGGGCGCGCCGCCCCTGTCGGTCTGCCCCTCGTGGGCCTTTGTCGCTATTTCGATTGCCAGTTCAAGAGTTGCCATGAAAAATGACCTCCTTCCATGCCGTCAGGGGGCGGAAGCCCCCGTTCCGATGCCGGGCCGCAGCGGCCCGACGCCTGAAAAGGAAATTTAACGCAAGTTGTTTTTTGAAAATGTGTTCTGGAAAAAAAGAAAGGGTGTTTCTGAACAAAATATACCTATGATTTTTTATTTTGTCAAGGGTTAATTTTTACCCTTGTAACGAAATGCCTGTAAGGCCGCCCCGGAGCTGGTAGGGCATCCTTGGAACAGCTTTCGTGGATGACATTTCCCCCGTCCCCCGGCAAAGAAGAAGATTCCAGGCTGCGGATAGCTTTTTGGGGGGCGGTGGGATATTATTTTCAAAGAATGGCCCGGGGCGGGACACTGGCGTAAATTACGAAAGGTGTTTTTATGAGATTTTTTGAATACTACATAGACTCAGGGGATAACAATGTCTTTGTGATTGAGACCGATTCGAACGGCAGATGGCTCACTGCGCCGGGAGGAGCGGGCGGCGCAAGGGTGTACTCCCTTAACTCGCACGGCCGCATCGGAAGGCTTTCCTGGGAGATCGCGTCAAGGCGGCTCCGCAGGGCTGTGAAGGTGTCGAGGGAAGAAGCGTTCAGGGTCGCCCGTTTTCATAGGGGGCGGTGAGGCCTGTTTTACCCTCGACTGCCTGCTTAAGGGCGTTTTTTGTAATTTAAGAGGTATTTGCCCGTGAAAATTCTGGCGGCAATTTGGTACGTGATTAAACTTTTAGCTGTTTTGATAAGGGTTGCCGTTGCCTGGCCCATTCTTTTGCTAGCCCTGATTGTCGCAGTTATATTGGTGTTGGCAGGAAAGTGAGCTCCCGGCTGCCCTCCGCCATTGATGCCCCGGAATTGTTTTTCTATTCAATCGGTGTTATTTTTGCCACATTTCGTGTTACCATATTCCCCGTAAAAAAGGGCCGCCGGGGCTTTTGCCCCCGGGTCTGATTAACGGGGAGGTATCCGCTCAATGAATCGTTTGAAGCTGTTTCTGTTTGCCGCGCTGCTGACCTTTGCCCTGTCTTCCGCCGCTTCTGCGGAAGAGGGCGGGACGCTAGTGTACTCCTGGTCCTCCAACGCGGGGCCCCTGAACCCCCACATGTATTCGCCCAATCAGATGTTCGCCCAGGCCATGGTCTACGAACCCCTGGTGAGCTACGGCGACGATGGCGAACTTAAGCCCTGCCTGGCCGAGAGCTGGGAGATTTCCCCCGATGGCCGCGAGTACACCTTTCACCTCAGGAAAGGCGTGGTCTTCTCCGACGGCGAGCCGTGGAACGCCGCAGCCGCCAAGAAGAACCTGGACGACATTATGGCCAACGCCCCCCGCCACGCCTGGATAGGCCTGACAAACCACCTGGAGGCCGCGGAGGCCTCGGAGGAGCATACCCTGGTATTAAAACTGAATAGCCCCTACTATCCGGCCCTTCACGACCTTTCGGCAATCCGCCCTTTTCGTTTCCTGTCCCCGGCGGCCTTCCCCGACGAGGGGATCACCCGAGACGGCATTAAGGCCCCCGTGGGCACGGGGCCGTGGGTTCACGCCGATTCAAGCCGGGGGGAGTTCGACCTCTTCGTCCGCAACGACAGGTACTGGGGGGGCAAGCCCCACTTTGAAAAGATTCTGGTGAAGGTGATTACCGACGCCGACGCCCGAATGCTGGCCCTGGAGACGGGGGAGATAGACCTCATCTTCGGCGCCGCCGGGTCGTCCGTTGCCCAGGTGAGCATGGAGGGCTTTATGAGGATGAAGCAGACGGGCCGGTTCGAGGCGGACATCTCCGGCCCCGTTACCACCTACGCCCTTGCGCTGAACTCCGGCCGGGGGCCCACTGCGGACAGGGCGGTGCGGAGGGCCCTTCAGCATCTGGTGGACAAGGACCTTCTGATAAAGGCTGTGTTCATGGATATGGAGAGAAAGGCAGACTTCTTTTTCGAGCCCTCCATCCCCTACTGCGACGTCGGCCTTGAGGCTTACGATTACGATGTGGCAAAGGCGGAGGCCCTTCTTGACAAGGCTGGATGGAAGCGGCAGGAAGGCG
>JAAYQT010000210.1 GCA_012519165.1 Synergistaceae bacterium | reverse complement strand
TTACCACTGAAACCCCGCCGGAGTCCTCCGACAGGACAAAAAACCGGGACCTCACTCCGGACCGGGTGAAGATGGAGCACATGAGCTCCGCCACCCTGCCGGCCTCTTCCCTGGCAAAGGCCAGGATGCTTGGGCCCGCACCGCTGATGGCCACCCCGGAACACTGGGGAATCCTTCTTGCCTCGTCAAGGATCTCCTCCCCTCCGGGGAAGAGCCTGGCCCTGAAAGGCTGGTGAAGCCTGTCGTCCATGGCCCAGGGCAGATTTTCCCAGTTGCCGGTGGCCCAGGAAGCCGCAAGGAGGGCCGCCCTGCTTAGGTTGTACACTGCGTCCTTCATGGGGACATGGTAAGGCAGGGCCCTGCGGGCATCCTCCGTGCTAAGCTCCACCGCCGGTACTGCCACCACCGCCGCCATATCTTCGGGGAGGGGGGGCATCCTGACAAATTTAAGGTCGGAACCGTCCCAGCAGCTCACCACCATGCCGCCCAGGCAGCAGGGGACCACGTTATCAGGGTGACCCTCCATGGCGGTCATAAGCGGCAGCAGCTCTTCCCTCGAAAGGGGTTTTTCCCTGAACTCGTTGGCAATGGTCACGCCGCCTACGATGGCCGACGACGAGCTTCCCAGGCCCCGTTTTAGAGGAATGGCGTTCATGGTCCGGATGCGCAGGCCCGGGGGTTCAATACCCCACTCCCTGCAGGCCCGCTCGTAGCTTTCCACCACGCCGTTGCGGCTCGCCAGACGTTCGTCCCCCGCCCCTTCCCCGATAACGTCCACTGAGTATTGGCCGGGGGCCAGGATTTCGACCACGTCAAAAAAGTTGTAAAGAGAAAGGGCCATGCCCACCGTATCAAACCCCGAACCCAGGTTTGCGCTTGAGGCCGGAACCCTGACCCTGAACAGGCTCACAGGCCCAGGACCTCCAAGAGAGCTTCCGTTGTTCCGTCGATCTCCACCAGGGCCTCGCCGCGCCCCTTTGCGGCGTCGGGGTCCTTTAAGCCGTTGCCGGTTAAAACCATGACTATGCGGATGACCGCCGGCAGTTTGTCCATCTTTTTAAGCCTGTACAGGCCGGCCAGGGGCGCGCATGAGGCGGGCTCGGCAAAGATCCCGTTCTTTGAGGCAAGAATACCCTGGGCTTCCAGGATCTCCTCGTCCGATACGGATAAAAACTGGCCGTTGGTCAGCTCCACCGCCCTTCTGGCGAGGGAGGCGTTCACCGGCCTGCCAATCCTGATGGCAGTGGCCACGGTCTCGGGGTTATCCACGGGGGCGCCCTTCACCATGGGGGCCGCTCCTTCCGCCTGAACGCCGATAAGCCTGGGCAGCCTGCTTATCCGGCCGATCTCCCTGTAAAACTCGAACCCCGCGCAGTAGGCGCTGATATTTCCCGCGTTGCCCACGGGCAGGGTCAGCCAGTCGGGGGGAGACCCCAGTTCGTCGCAGATTTCCCAGGCCGCGCTCCTCTGTCCGAAGAGCCGGTAGGGGTTAACCGAGTTGACTATGGCCAGCCGGCCTTTCTCTCTGGACGCTGTACGGGCCATCTCCAGGGCTTCGTCGAAGTTGCCCCTTACGGCTACTACCCTGGCGCCGTGAATCACGGCCTGGGCCAGCTTGCCCGATGCCACTTTGCCGGCGGGAAGCAGGGTGAAGCATGGAATCCCCGCCAGGGCGCCGTAGGCGGCCGCCGAGGCCGAGGTATTTCCGGTAGAGGCGCAGACCACTGCCTTTGCGCCCTCCTCCGCCGCCTTTGCCACTGCCAGGACCATGCCCCTGTCCTTGAAAGACCCCGTGGGGTTAAGACCTTCAAACTTGCCGTACAGCTCCACTCCAAGCTCCCGGCCTATATTGCCGAGAGGTATAAGGGGGGTATCGCCCTCGCAAAGGGAGAGAAGGGGGGTTTTTTCGGTAAGGGGAAGAAATTTCTCGTAAGTATGCAGTATTCCTTTTTTCAACTGGTTCCCTCCTGAAAAAAGCCTGCATCGCCCCCGCCGGGGGAGACGATACAGGCTCATAGCGGCTCTGTCTCGTTTTTGGGAAGTTAGGGATTTTTGCTTTTCGCCCTTCCCTTCATTGCGCAAATGGCATATTATGACAATAAGCACATCTTAATTTATACTCGCGGGGACTTATAGTGTCAAGGACCGCGCCCTCTTTTGCCAACGGAAGAGGGAGGGCCTAAAACAACAGAAGGAGCGTGGGCTTATGAACACATTCGATATGGAAACAGTAAAGGACTACACCGGAAGACCCGGCTTCACCGGCAAGTTTGTCCACGGCGAGGGCTTCACCCTGGCACGGTGGGAGATTAAAAAGGGAAGCGAGCTGTCGTTCCACAACCACCCCCACGAGCAGACCACCCTGCTTTTATCAGGAAAGCTGGAGATCGGCAACGGCGACGAAAAGACCGTTTTAACGCCGGGGCAGGGAATCACCTTTGCCGGCGGAGAGGGTCACGGCGGCGTAGCCCTGGAGGACTGCCTGCTGATAGACGTATTCTGCCCCGCCAGGGAGGACTTCAAGATTCTGATGGGCTAGCGGTCCTCCCACTTTTCGAACATTACCATCTCCTCCAGCTTCATCCTGGGCCTCTCGTCGGGGGACTCAGCCGGGTAGCCCAGGGGAAGCAGGGCTACTACGTATTTGTCCTCGGGGATTCCAAGAAGGGGGCGAACATCCTTCTGCACGAACCATGCGCACCAGCAGGCGCCAAGCCCCATGTTCTCCGCCTCAAGGACCAGGTGCTCCACTGCGATGGCCGTGTCCCGGATGACCTGTTTCAGGGAAAACTGGGGGCTGTTTTCGTCCACTGAAAGGCCCGGCTCCTTGACGCGGCAGCCGAGGTCCGCCACGCAGACAATTATGACGGGGGCCCGGCCGACCCACGTCTGGTTGTGGTTTGCTTCGGCCAGGGCCTTTTTAGTCTCGGGGCAGCGAACCACTATGAAACGCCAGGGCTGGGTGTTGTGACCCGAAGGGGCGATACGGGCGCTCTCCAGCAGCTGGAGAATGGTCTTGTCGTCCACTTCGCGGTCCGTATATTTTCTGACGCTGCGCCTTGTCTTGATAACTTCAAGCATCTTAATACCTCCGGTGATTTTTTAACGGGGCGGGAGCGGGGTTACAGCCTTGTTCCCGGCACCTGCTTCCTCATGTCGTAGCCGAGTTCGTAGTACTGGTTGTTGTTGAATTCGAAGGTCTTCAGCAGCTCCATGCCCACTTTCCTGACGTGAGCGTCATAGGAGCGGGGGTTAATCTGGTTGATGAAGGTGACCATCACGGGGAAGCGGTCCGCCATCTGGCGGCGGGAGAATTCGAAAATATGCTCCAGCACCCCTATACCCCGGTAGTCCTTATCGATGCATACGGGGCCGTACTGGTAGGAGTTTTTAGTGTCAAGAACCCTCCCCAGGTAGGTGATGGTATGAAGGTCGGCGATCATGTGCTGGAAGAGGGGCCATGGCGACCAGTAGTCCCAGGACGCGGCCATGGCGTAGGAGATGATCTTCTCCCCGTCGCAGGCCACGGCAAGGCCATTTTCGTCCTTTATCAGGGATAAAAACTGCTCCGGAGTGAAGAGGGTGGTGACAAAACCGTCGGCCTTGTCCTCCTCCCGTATGGTGGACACGTGATACTTCTTTTGCAGGTCGCTAACCCCGGGGAGATCGTCGGGCGTCGCGTTTCGGTAGACAATCATCGGCGGGCCTCCTTATTAAAGATACGCCGCACCCCAGAACTCGCTCCAGGAGCGGTTCAGTGATGGTTCCAAGGGGATTTGCGGCGTATTTTTACATGATACCAGAAAGGTTTAAAGTTTGCTATTTTAAAATCAGGCTCCGCCAAATAGGGTCATAAGGACTTCTTTGCATCGTAAATAACGCCCTCCTCCCGGCCTTCCGGAATTTTTTACTATTTCAGAAAGAGCCTTACCGTCCCCGGGGGGCCAGTTGAAGGGAAGAAACCCGCTACCCGCCGCAAAACGCATTATTTTGGGATAAAAACCCGCCCTAATCCGCTTGCCTAATCAAGATTTATTTTCAAAAGGCGGCTTGGCCTGCCCACTTCATGCCTCATGTCAACGCCCATGTTCTGCACGTACCCTCCCGCCGCCTCCAGTTTGGCTATAATGCGGTTCATGCTCCTTGGGCTTACGCCGTATATTCTGGCCAGATCCACCGGAGTAATCTCGTCAACATTATACTGCTTAAGCGTCTGATCCAGCTTTTTGAGGGTAGTTAGGCCGAGGCCCGATTTCCGGGAGATTTCCTGTAAACCGCCGTTATTTTTTCTAACCGGGCTGCTTCCCATAGGGATAAACGGACCATGGACCGTCTTGTCATTAAAGACGATGTACAAGCCGTTCTGCCCCGAAAGGCTCGACCTCTCCCTTCCGTAGTCTGCGTTGCTTTTGGCCTCGAATGCGCTTTTGCCTATTCCTACGCCTATATGCACTCTGTTTACTCCCGCATCTGATGCAAGCGTGCCAAGCAGATCCAGGCTCTTGAAATTTTTAGTTTCATTTCTTAATGTGGCAGTGTTAGTAAAGATATAGTAGCGGCCGTTGGTGGCCTTAATTACTGCGGCGCCCAGCCTCTGTCCGAATACATATATTGCCTCAGCGGCCTGCTTGGATTTAAAAAAGTTCTCCAGTTCGCTCTTTCCGTAGACAGCGTAGTGATCCACAACGTCCATCTCTATGGCAATAACTGCGACGCCTCCGCCCCTGCTCTCGGTGATCTGATGGCGGAGCCGCAGTTTTATGAGCTGGTCTCTTACGGGTTCGGAAAAAAATAGACGGCGGAAACATGGATACTCAGTCTCCTTCATTTTGGCGTAACATTCGCTGAGTCCATGAATTGAACAGCTGATTTTTTTATTTTTAAAGAGATTGGTGTGAAAATCGCAGAGATAATCTATGTAGTCTTTCTCGTTGCTCCTGCGCCGCCTTGGGACATGTATCTGAAGCTGTTCGGGTTTATAGCCAATCTCCATGTAAGCGTCCATAATTATATTGTTCAACGCGCCAAAGCCGTCGAAGCTCATCTTTGTTACATCATACCCCCTGGAGCCTGCCAGCAGAATGGTACAGGAGAGGGTCATCACATCGCATGTGGTGTACTCCCATGGAACGATCGGTTTTACAAAACCGCTCACATATGTAAAAAGATCGAACCCCGTAAAAAGGACCCCTTCCACCTCTCTCTGCCTGGCCTGGAGCAGGTCCGCCGCCTCGGCATAGCTTTTATAGACCATGGGAATCAGTTCCAGGTAAGGCTCGCCTTTTTGAGCCACTTTCAGAACATGAGCTACACTGTCCTCAGGCCCTAATACGCCCACAATCAAGACGGGCACCTCCCTTTGCAGAGGCGTCCGGGCCTGCGGCCGGGACGCCTCTTTTTCAATCGCTATTGATCATAAAGCACGCAGGCCACGAAGTGTTCGTCTCCTACATTTTTCAGTTCAATGTTTTTTCCGGTGCACTCCGGTCTGACATAGTCGCACCTGGGGGCAAACCGGCAACCCGGCGAAGGATTGATGGGATTCCCCACCTCTCCCCTTATTACCGTGGGCCTCATGTGTCTCTTTGACAGGTTGGGCACAGGAATAGCCGCCAGCAGAGCCTTTGTATAGGGGTGCATGGGGTTTGCAAAAAGTTCGTCGGAGGTAGCTTTTTCGACGCACTGCCCCAGGTACATGACAGCTATTTCGTCGGATATGTGCTTTACCACCGACAGGTCGTGGGTGATAAAAATATACGTCAGCCCTTTTTTCTCCTTCAGGTCCATTAGGATATTTATTATCTGGGCCTGAATAGACACGTCAAGGGCGGAAACAGGCTCGTCGCAGATAATAAATTTCGGGTCCAGCGCCAGCGCCCTGGCAATTCCTATCCTCTGCCGCCTGCCCCCGTCCAGCTCGTGGGGGTAGGATTCTTTAAGGCGGGGGGCGAGGCCCACGATCTCCATCATGTTGTCCACCCGCTCGTTAATCTCTTTTTTGCTGCCCAAAACCTTGTTGACCACCAAGGGGTCGGATATTATCTGGGAGACGCTCATTCGGGGGTCGATGCTGGAGTAAGGGTCCTGGAAGATCATCTGCATCTTCAGCCTGGTCTTTCTGAGCTTTGCAGGCCCCATGGAGACAATGTCCTCTCCCTCCAGAAAGACTTCTCCGGCAGTGGGCTCGGTAAGCCGAATTATGGTCTTTCCCAGGGTGGACTTGCCGCATCCTGATTCGCCCACCACTCCCAGGGTTTTGCCCTCGTCGATGGTGAAGGAGACGTCGTCCACGGCGTGAAGAAGCCCTTTTTTGGTGCTGAAGTACTTCTTAAGGTTATTTACCACCAGTATAGGCTCTTTCTTCCCCGTCATGATCTCTCCTCCTTTCCCGCTCCGCCGTAGAGATGGCACGCCACTTTGTGCGTTCCATCAAATGTGAAATCCGGCTGCACCCTCTTGCATATATCCATAACCCTGGGGCACCTGGGGTGGAACTTGCAGCCCGGAGGAAGTTCCGTGGGGTCAGGCATGAGTCCGTCTATAGGGTGGAGGCGATCAGTTTTTTTATCAAGGTCGGGCAGGGAGCCGAAGAGCCCCGTTGTGTACGGATGCTGATTTTTACCCGAATATATGTCCTCCACGGAGCCCATCTCGATTATCTCCCCGGCGTACATAATGGCCACGTTGTCGCACATCTGGGCCACTATTCCAAGGTCGTGGGTGATCAGGATCATGGCGGTACCGAGTTTTTCCCTAAGCTCGTCTATCATGGCCAGGACCTGGGCCTGGATGGTGACGTCAAGCGCCGTGGTAGGTTCGTCGGCAATAATGAGCACCGGTTCGCATACCAGGGCAATGGCAATAACCACCCGCTGCTTCATGCCGCCGCTTAACTGGTGGGGAAAGTCAAATTTACGCTCCTTCTGAATGCCCACCAGTTCCAGGGTATGGTCGACCTGCGCTTCTATCTGTTCGGCCGTCAGCTCCCCTTTATTGTGGAACTTTAAAGCCTCGGCGATCTGCTCCCCTACCTTCATTATGGGGTTTAGGGCTGACATGGGGTCCTGGAAGATCAGCGCTATTTTTTCGCCCCTTATTGCGTGCCTCATGGTGTTTTCCGGCACTTCAAGCAGATTCTTACCCTCGAACTCTATTGAGCCTTTAATAATCCTGGCCGTCCGGTCGGGAAGCACCCTCATCATTGAGTAGGCGGTGGTGGTCTTCCCCGCCCCCGTCTCCCCCACCAGCCCCAGCGTCTCTCCCCTGTTGAGGGAAAAGCTGATGCCGTTTACGGCCCGGACCGTCTCCCTCCGGGCCCGGTAAACAACTTCAAGATCTTTTACCTTAAGCAGTGCATTTTCCGTCGTATTCATCGGTTATTCCTTTCCCTAGTCCCTGAGTCTGGGGTCGAGGGCGTCTCTAAGGCCATCGCCTACCAGGTTAAAAGACAAG
>JAAYQT010000209.1 GCA_012519165.1 Synergistaceae bacterium | reverse complement strand
TGTCCATGTGCTGGGCGTTGCCGGAGAACTTGAGGCCCTTTATGGTAAGATCGTTTCTGCCGCTGAAGGCCGCCTCCACCCCCAGCCCCGCCAGGGCTTTTACCACCGGCGCGGCGTGCTTTGCGAAGTCGAAGGGCCGGCCGTCGTTGGGGACGATAAAGGTGTAGTTAAGGTTGCCAAGGTCGTGGTAGACTGCGCCGCCTCCGGAGAGCCTCCTGACAACCCTTATGCCCTGCTCCTCCACAAAGGCCCTGTTCACCTCCCGGGCGGCGTTCTGGAAGCGGCCTATGATGACGGAGGGCCCGTTGCGCCACAGCAAAAAGCAGCCCTCCTCTTTGGATGTGCGAAAAAGGTACTCTTCCACGGCCAGGTTGAAGGCCGGGTCGAAGCTCTGTCCTTCAATAAAGCGCATCACTGTTCCTCCTTAAAAAAGCCCTTGCGAAAGAGGGCGGGAGGCTTCATTATACAAAATATTTTAGATAGGAGGCGTAGAAAGATGCTTGATTCCCTTGAAATCCTCACCCTGGTTGAGGATTCCGTCCCCATGAAAGGGGACTTTCTGGCGGAGCACGGCCTTTCTTTTCTGCTGACGGCAAAAAAGGGCGACCGGGTAGTCCGGGGACTGCTTGACGTAGGAAAGAGCCCCGAGGTGCTCTCCCATAACATGGAGAGCCTGGGCATTGCGCCCGAATCCGTCGACTTCCTAGTCCTGTCCCACTGCCACTACGACCACACCGGCGGCGTTGCCCGGTTCGTGGCCTCCACCGGAAAGGAGAACTTTCCCGTAGCGGCCCACCCCGCCCTCTTCCGCCCCCATTTCAGGGTCGACCCCGTGCTGTCGTCCATAGGAGTGCAGACGGGGGACGAAAGGGAGGCCATGGAGGCGGCGGGGGGCAAACTCTTCCTGTCGACGGGCCCCTTCCCCCTGGCGCCGGGGCTTTCGACCCTGGGGGAGGTCCCCCGGCTCACGGACTTTGAGGGCCCCGGCAGCTCCTTCCTCACTCTTGAAAACGGCCGGGCCGTCCCCGACCCGCTCCCCGACGACACGGGCATTGCCGCCCTTGTAAGGGGGAGGGGCGTCGTGCTCGTGTCGGGCTGCAGCCACTCGGGCATTGTAAACATGCTGAAGAGGGTGAAGGAGCTCTACCCCGGCGAACCTGTGGAAGGGGTAATCGGAGGCTTGCACCTCGTGGGGGCGACGGAGGACAAGATGCAAAAGACTCTTGCTGGAATAAAGGAGGCCGCCCCTAAGTGGGTGGCGGCGGGCCACTGCACCGGGTTCCCCATGATGTGCAGGCTGGCCGGCTCCCTGGGGGACGCCTTCAAGCCCCTCTCCGTGGGCAAACGAATAGTAGTGGAGGCCCCTTGAGCAGATTTTCGCCCCTGCCGCTGCGGCTGCACCTTTCCACGGACGGGGAAGGGGGTTCTCCGGCAGCTTCCGCCCTTGAAGAACTCAGGTGCAGCTTCGCCGACTGCCGCCTCTGCCCCCTGCGGGAGGGCAGAAAGAGTGTGGTCTTCGGAGAGGGCCCTTCAGATGCCGGTCTTTTGCTCGTCGGCGAGGCCCCCGGCGCCACCGAGGACGAGACGGGCCGCCCCTTCACCGGCAGGTCGGGAAAGCTGCTGGCTTCTCTGCTCGAAGGGGAGGGGCTGCCGAGGGAGAAGGTGTTCATCACCAATATGGTGAAGTGCCGCCCGCCAAAAAACCGCGCTCCGACAGCGGGCGAGATGGAGGCGTGCAGGCCCCTCCTTGCCGCCCAGGTTGCCGCCCTGCGGCCCCGGCTCGTGGTCACCGTGGGCAACGTCCCCACCAGGGCGTTTCTCTCCACCAAAGAGGGCATAACGGGCCTGAGGGGCCGGTTTTACGACTGTGCCTGGGAAGGGATGGGCCTGACCGTGCGTCCCGTCTTTCACCCAAGCTACCTGCTCAGGAACCGCAGCTTTGCGCCCGGCGCGCCCTGCGCCCTGACGGCAGAAGATATAAGGGAGATTTTACTGTTTCTCGCCTAGGGGGGCGGGGTTATAATTAGCCTGCCCGCCCCTGGATCCGGGCGAATGCAAAACCCTTGCGGGGCGGATTTTTATTTGATCAGGGAGGTACCCATGGGTCTTTTGCTCAGACTGTTAATAAGGGCGGCGCCGCTGCTCTTCTTTATGATCCTGGCCCGTTCGGCCAGAGAGATGTTCCGACAATTTCAGGGGGGCGGCTGGACTTACAACGTTCCGCCGCCTCCGGGAGGCCAGGGGCAGCGGAGGAACCCCGGATACGCAGGGGCGAAGAACCCTTACGAAGTTCTGGGGTGCCCGCCGTCGTCCACCAACGACGAGATAAAAAGAAAGTACCGGGAGCTTCTGGCGAAATATCACCCCGACAAGTTCATCGGGCAAAACCTTGATAAAGAGTTCGTGGACCTGGCGTCAAGAAAGTTCCAGGAGATCCAGGAAGCCTACGACGCCCTCCGCTCCCGGCGGGGGTTTTAGCGGCGGGCGAAGAACTCGCTTACCAGATCCTCCCCCCGGAAGAGCCGCGCCCGGGAGATTATGGGCCTTTTGCACACCCACTCGTAGCCCTCCCTGGCCTCCCGCTCGTTCGTCCTGTCCCGCTCCATTAGGCGAGGCTCCTTCAGGGCTCCGGGCCAGGACCGCCACTCCCCGGTCAACGGCTCCTGGTACGCCACGAGCCACGAGTAGTCTGACCACAGCCCCGGCACAATGTAGCGCCTGCGCCCTTCTCCGGCGGTGTGGATGAGAATGCTCAGCTCGTCCCGAAAGCGGGTGGCGGTACCCCGGTACTCCCTGCCCCCGGCCAGGCCGCTGAAGGAGTAGCTCCCGCCGTGCCTCTCTATTCCCGAATCCTTGCACCACTCCCTGATTTCGGCGAGGAGGCCGTCGAAGTCCAGCGGGGTTCCTCTGGCGGAGGCGTAAACCTCGGCAAACCGCCTCTCCAGTAAAAATTCGTCCTTCCTCGGCGAAGGGGCGCACAGGTCCCGCAGCCGGGCCGGAAAAAATGGTTTTATGCTCATGGGGCCGCCCTCCCGGAAAAAATAAAAAACTCCTTTTTTAACAGTAGTGTTATACTGTGCCTGCTTTAACGCATAATTCTTTTCATCTGAGACATGTTCCCCCGCTCAGATATCGGAGGCTTATATTATGGCATACGGACCGGACAGAACCTTCGCCATGGGAAGGGATTCCATCCCCCGCCTGATGCTGCGGTTTTCCCTGCCCGCCATCGGCGGCATGCTGGCGAACGCCCTTTACAATATAGTGGACCGCATCTTCGTGGGCCGCACCGTGGGTCCCGCAGGGATAGGGGCCATAAGCATAGTTTTCCCGTTCATGCTCCTTGTCATCGCCCTGGGCCTTCTTATCGGCGTTGGCGCGGGGGCGCTTGTATCCATTTCCCTTGGAGAGAAGCGGACCGCCAGGGCCGAGAAGGCCATGGGCAACGCGCTTGTTTTGCTTAGCGCGGGGAGCGCAGTCATTGCCGCTGCGGGAGGGTTTTTCAGTACCTTTGTCCTGGAGATCTCCGGGGCAAGCCCCACCATGCTGCCCCTGGCCAAAGAGTACATGGACGTAATAGTCTGGGGCGTCCCTTTCTCCACGCTGGCCTTCGGCCTCAACTTCTTCATAAGGGCGGAGGGCAACCCCCGGTACGCCATGTACACCCTCTTCGTGGGCGCCTTTGCCAACATCCTCCTGGACTGGATAATGATCTGGGGCCTGGGGATGGGGGTCCGGGGAGCGGCGCTGGCCACCGTAGCCTCCCAGGTCCTTTCCCTGGGGTGGGCCGCCGCCTATTATATAAGGAAAATGGGCCGCCTCCGGTTCAGGGTCAAAAACCTCGCCCCGGAGAGTCGCATCGTCCTGCGGATGACCTCCATCGGCCTTGCCCCCTTCCTTACCGAGATAAGCTTTACCTTCGTCATGGCCCTCTTCAACAGGGTGCTGCGGAACTACGGCGGCGACCTGGCCATCTCCGCCATGGGCATATTCTTCAGCCTGGACAGCCTGTTCTTCCTGCCCGTCCTGGGCCTGGCCGAGGGAGTGCAGCCCATCATAGGCTACAACTACGGCGCCAGGAACTACGACCGGGTGATCTCGGCGGTCAGGTGGGCCATCATGCTGGCCCTGGGCTACTTTGCGTGCAGTTTTCTGG
This sequence comes from Synergistaceae bacterium, assembly GCA_012519165.1. Lineage (GTDB taxonomy): Bacteria > Synergistota > Synergistia > Synergistales > Aminobacteriaceae > Aminivibrio. Next base: position 907 of record JAAYQT010000209.1, on the reverse strand, counting down.
TGGTCCTGGTCGCGCCCGAGCCCATGATACGCATCTTCAACGACACGGACCCCGAACTGCTGGCCCTTTCGGTCAGGGCCATGAGGATAGGCTACAGCGGCCTGGTCTTTGCATCGGTGAGCATTATCGCCTCCCAGACCTTCCAGGCCATAGGCAAGCCCCGGAAGGGCATCTTCCTAACCCTTTCAAGGCACTTTATCTTCATCCTCGTCCCCCTGTACTTTCTGCCCCCGTTGATGGGCACGGACGGGGTGTGGATGGCCATGCCCCTGTCAGACCTGGGGGGCTGCGTAATTGGGGCCCTGTTTTTAAAGTACGAGTTCGCCCACATGAGACGCTGCATGGGGGCGGAGGAGGGGGTTCTACTGCCGGAATGCTAATTTCCGGCGGATTTTAGTATAATAGGAAAACGGACCGGTAATCACCCTTTAGGAAAGGGAGGCTACGCCTATGTTCCGCAGCCATCCCCCGCCCTCCGGGGCCGGACCCCGACGCGCCCGGACGGACGCTCCCCGGGGAGGACGTTCTCCATGAGGCCGACGGGAAAGATAGGTTTTGAAAAGGCCGTCGTCGGCGAGAGAGGCAAGAGATTTTTCCTCTACTCCTTCGGCGCCGCACTCTGCCTGTTCGGCCTGAAGACGGCCCCCGGGGGCGAAATTTTAACGGGGCTTTGGAAGATAATTATCGAGCCGGACTACCTCATCACTGATTACATGGAGGTGGGGGGCGCGGGCGCGGCCTTTTTGAACAGCGGCCTTCTAACGTTGGCCTTTACATCCATCCTTGTTTTTCTGAAAATTCACATAAGGGGAATATCCATTGCCGCAATTTTCACCGTGGCGGGGTTCTCCTTCTTCGGTAAAAATCTGCTTAACGTATGGTTCATCATGGCGGGGGTCTGGCTTTA
>JAAYQT010000208.1 GCA_012519165.1 Synergistaceae bacterium | reverse complement strand
GCCATTAGCCACCTGCCCCTGCTGGCGGCCTCGGCCCTCGCCCTGGTGGCGGCTCAGGAGGGGGAGGGCAACCCCAATGTGGCCCTCCTGGCAGCGGGGGGCTTCAGGGATACCACCCGCGTTGCCGCGGGGCCGCCGTGGCTCGGGGCCGACATGGTGACGGAAAACAGGACGGAGATAAAGCGCCTTGCCGCGCTTTTTACTGAAACGTTACTCGCCATGGCCGACGCCCCGGCGCCGGAGCTTGAGGCCATGCTGAAGGCGGCCGCCGAGGCCAGGCGGACCGTTGCGGGCGGAGCAGAGAGAAGGGGATAGGGGCAATGGAAAAACATGGCCCGGTTTCGCGGGGCGCAATCTTTGTGCTGATGGGCGCCGTGTTGTGGGGCACCACGGGGACCTCCCAGGCCCTGGCGCCGGAGGGGGCGACCCCCATGGCGGTGGGGGCCCTGCGCATTGTTATAGGGGGCGGCGCGCTGCTGATATTAGCCCTCTTGCGGGGCTCTTTCGCCGGGGGAGGGAAGTGGCCCCTCCTGCCCACTGCCGTAGCCATCCTTGCCACTGCCGCCTACCAGCCCCTGTTCTTTACGGGCGTGGCCATGACCGGGGTGGCTGTGGGCACCCTGATAACCCTGGCAAGCTGCCCGGTGATAACGGGCGTCCTGGGGTACTTCTTTTTCCGGGAGAGGCCCTCGGGCCGGTGGTATATCTCAAGCGTCCTTGCCCTTGCCGGGTGCGCCCTGCTTACCCTGTCGGGCGGCGGGGCGGAGGCGGCGGACCCTGCGGGGATGTTCTTCTCCCTGGGGGCGGGGTTTTCCTACTCCGTGTTTGTACTAGGGAGCAAGAGGCTGCTTAGGGACCGCGGCGCAGACGCCGTAAACGGGCTTGTCTTCTCAGCGGCGGGACTTATTCTGCTGCCCGCCCTCGCAGCATCGCCTCCCCTATGGCTGCTTCAGCCCGAAGGAGTTCTGGTGGCCGCCCACCTTGGGCTTATCGCCACGGCCCTGGCCTACTACCTGTTCCTCAAGGGTCTTACCACAATACCCGCATCCACCGGAGTAACCCTGACCACTGCGGAGCCCCTCACGGCGTCCCTGCTCGGGGTTTTTTTACTGGGGGAGAGGCTCAGCGCGGCAGGCGCCGCAGGGGCGGCCATGCTCTTCCTGGGGCTGGGTTTGCTCGCTTCAGGCCAAAGGGAGGAGGGATAAAGGATGATAACCGTAAACGGCGAGCAGGTCCCCTGGACTGAAGGCATGACAATTCAGGACCTGCTCGACTTTAAAAACTACACTTTTAAAATGATTGCCGTCTGGGTGAACGGAACCCCTTACAGGAGGGAGGAGTTCGGCTCCGTCAAAATCCCGGAAGGGGCCGAGGTTCAGGCAATCCACATGATCAGCGGGGGGTAGGGCGCCCTTTCACAGCCCCAGCATGGGCAGAACCGTGTCCAGGTCCTTGTCGCCCCTCCCCGATAGATTCACCAGCATAATCTGGTCCCTGCCCATAAGGGGAAGCTTTTTCAGGGCGTAGGCCAGGGCGTGGGAGCTCTCCACTGCCGGGATGATCCCCTCCGTGCGGCATAGCCTCCTGAAGGCGTCCAGGGCCTCGTCGTCGGTAACGGCAATGTACTTTGCCCTGCCCGTATCCTTCAGGAAGGAGTGCTCCGGCCCCACGCCCGGATAATCAAGTCCCGCCGCCACCGAGTGGACGGGCGCGGGTTCGCCCCGGTCATCCAGCAGCACGTAGGTGCTGAAGCCGTGGACCTTTGCGGGCTTCCCAACGGACAGGGTGGCAGCGTGGGCGCCTATGCCGTGCTCAAGCCCCCGCCCTGCGGGCTCCACCCCCGTGAGGGCCACCCCGGCGTCGTCCAGAAATCCGGAGAAGATGCCCATGGCGTTGCTCCCTCCCCCCACGCAGGCCGCCACCTCGTCTGGCAGACGACCCTCCCGCTTGAGTATCTGGGCCCTGGCCTCCCGGCCTATGATGCTCTGGAAATAGCGCACAATCTCCGGATAGGGGGCGGGGCCAACTACCGAACCAAGGAGGTAGAAGGCCTCCGGGTCCTCCTGCCATGCGTTAAGGGCGGCGTCCACCGCCTCCTTGAGGGTGGCCTGCCCCGCAGTGACGGGGACTACCTTCGCCCCCAGGGCCTTCATCCGGGACACGTTGGGGGCCTGTCTTTTTACGTCCTCCGCCCCCATG
>JAAYQT010000207.1 GCA_012519165.1 Synergistaceae bacterium | reverse complement strand
GGAGGGCTCGCCCCCCGAGGCGCCCTCTCCGGCGGTGATCTTGTAGTCCCTTATAAAGATTTTGCCCCCCTCCCTCCAGAGGGCGTCCATGGAGCCGGTGAGGGAGGGGCCGTCCTTAATGGCAATCCGAAAAGGCACCTCACGGGAGAGGGCGCCGGCCGCCGCCATGGCAGCCAGTTTTTTGCCTGCCTCGCCCTTTGCTGTGGCCAGGAGCCACTCCTTCAGGGCATTTTTCTCGCCGCCCTCGTTCCAGGAGGGCCGCAGGGCGGGGGGCAGCCCCGGAGGCATGGCCGCCCCCAGGAAGCGCTCCAGGGAGGGGGGGGTGAAGTCCCACCGGGCGAGGACCCAGTGGGCCAGGGAGCCCAGGTCAGCGCCGCCGAACTCCTCGGAAGAGGGCAGCTCCCAGGTCATCTCCACCCCCTGGCGGAACTTCATCCGCCAGGCAGCGGGGCACCACCTGAACAGGGCGTAGGAGGTGGCGCTAAGCCTTTCGTACCGCAGGTCTTCTACCGGGGGCGGGGGGAAGACGGGGGATTCAGCCGCCTCTTCTTTCGCCCCGGACGAGGGAACCCTTTCGAAGGGCTCTTCCTTTGAGGGGACAGTTTGTAAGCCTCTTGCAATCAGCCCCTGGTCCAGCATGGAAAGCCAGGAGCCCGGCTTTATCTTCAGCTCCCCTTCGCCGTCCGTCTCGCAGGCGGAGCATAGGACCAGGCAGTTCATGGCCCTGGTGCAGGCCACGTAGAAGAGCCTCTCCCACTCCTCGCCCCTCTCCGCCTTTTCAAGGAAAGTTACCAGTTTGCCCGTGTCAGACTCGCCCGACTGTCCCTCCTCAAGCCAGTCCGCCGGGTAGGATGAGGCGCCGACCCCCAGCAGGGGCGAGGGCTTTAATGATACCCCCTGGCCTCCAAGTCCGCCGGACTTTGCGTCAAGCTCCATCACCGCCGTTATGGGGAACTCCAGCCCCTTGGCGCTGTGGACCGTCATAACCCGCACCACGTCCTCGTCCTCACCCAGGGGGGAGGCGGCGGTCACTGCGCCTTTGACCGAGGCCGCCGACGCCATGTAACGGGCGCAGCCCGCGCAGTCGGGGCCGAAGACCTCCTCGTACTCCCTAACCATGTCCAGGGCCTGGCGAAGGTTGGCCAGGACGCTCCTCCTGTTCCACTCCGGGTAGAATTTAAGGAAGGACTGGTCCTTAAGCATAAGGCAGAGGGCCGCAAAGGGCCCCTCCCGCGCGGCCAGGGTCCGCAGCTCCTCCAGCCTTGCCGCCTCCTTCGGGTGGCGGAAGGCCAGGGCCGCGCCGTCGGGCATTAGGGCCAGGGCGTCCTTCAAAGAAAGGCCCGAGAAGGGAGAGCAAAGGTAGCCCATAAGGGCTGCCCTGTCGCCGGGGAATGCCATGGCGCGCAGGGCGGCGGTGAAGTCCCCGATCTCCCCCCGGCTGAAATATTCCCTGCTCTTCTCAAAGGTCACAGGGATCCCCGCCTCGGAGCGGAAGACCCTCTCAATGGACGGGAAGGCGGTCCTGGAGGGGACCAAAATCACCATGTCCCTCCACCCGGCGGGCCGAAGCCTTCCGCCGTCAAGGTTTTTATCCCATATATCAAGCCCGAGGAAGGACCGGAACTTGGCGGCAAGCCCCCTGGCCACCCGGAGCCTGGTCTGGCCCATTGTTTCCTTTTTACCGTCCTCCTCGCCCCGTGCGCGGAAGACCGTCTCAAGGAAGTTCACCGGGGACCTGTCCCACTCTTTTGCCGCCTCCTCGGAACCGCAGAACTCCAGGTCCTCGTAGGGGTGGGGCAGGGAGTAGGAGAGGCCGGAGCTCCAGGCCCTTGAGAAAGTTTTGTTGATAAAGTCCAGCAGTCTGGGGTGGGAGCGGAAATTCGCCTGAAGGGGCACGTACCGGGCGCCAGAGTCATTTTTGCCTATCAGTGCGCCGAAGAGGGTGGGGTCGGCGTGGC
>JAAYQT010000206.1 GCA_012519165.1 Synergistaceae bacterium | reverse complement strand
CCAAGGCTTTCGTGCGGCTTCACGAGGGGGCTTCCGTTACGTCCAGGGAGATAATCGCCTTCTGCAAAAAGCACCTGGCCCACTTCAAGGTACCAAGAAGCGTGGAGTTTATGGAGGACCTGCCCCTTTCCAGTACCGGGAAAGTGCTCCGCAGGCTGCTCCGCCCCGCGGGAAAATAACCTTACATCCGAAAATTCGGGTCCCCCTGCAAACCAGGGGGACCCGCCCTTACCGGAAGAACATATTCCAAAGCTTGGAGATTCCCGCGGCGACCGCCGCGACTATTAAGATCAGGAGTCACGGAGGGCAAAAGAATCCTCTTCTCTTCTCTTCATTTTCATTCACTGCTATCACCCCCTGGGAGTATTATAACAGGTTAGTCAATGGGGTTGCGGGGGCCTAAAAATCATTTATATGATACATTATTGCCCTGTATAAAAAAGCCTTTGAAAGGACGTGAACCAAGTTAGATGACCTGGTTTCTTTATTTGGCAGCAGCGGGCGGGTTAGCGATATCAGCCTTCTTCAGCCCGGGGAAAACTAAAATGTCCCTGCTCAAGGCGTGGAAAAGCTTCATTAATGTGCTTCCGGCCCTTATCGCCATGCTGCTGCTGGTTTCCATAATGATAGCCCTCCTGCCGGAACGGCTGATCGCAAGGCTGATCGGTTCGGAGAGCGGCATTTGGGGGCAGTTTCTCGCTTCCCTGATCGGCTCGGCCACTCTCATCCCGGCCTTCGTGGCCTTTCCCATGGCCAAGGTGCTGATGCAGCACGGCGCCGGCGCCGCCCAGATGGCGGTGTTCGTCTCCACCCTCATGATGGTGGGCGTGGCCACCGCCCCGCTGGAAGCCTCCTTCTTCGGCTGGAGGGCCACCATCCTCCGGAACGGCATGGCCTACTTCTACTCCTTCCTGGTGGGCTACGTGGTGTTTGGGGCGGTGACGATATGGGCATGAGGCTGGTTCTGAAAAGATGGAGGGTCGCCCTGGCGGCCCTGGCCATAACCCTGCCCCTTGGGTTTGCCTTCCCGGCGGCGGGGGAGAAGGCCGTGGGCATGCTCGGAATAAATATAGCCACGGTTATGGGCATTCTGCCCCCCGTATTTATTCTGCTGGGGCTATTTGATACCTGGGTGCCAAGGGAGAGGGTAGCCCCCCATTTGGGGGAGGGGTCCGGCCTCAAGGGCGTAGCGCTGGCCCTGTTTCTTGGCTCCGCTTCGGCGGGGCCGCTCTACGTGGCCTTCCCCGTGGCGGAGGTACTGCTCCGTAAAGGGGCCTCGGTGAGGAATATTTTCATATTTATCGGCGCGTGGTCCACCATGAGGGCGCCCATGTTTCTCTTTGAACTCCAGAACATGGGGTTTGCTTTCGGCCTGTCCAGGTACGCCGCGTCCTTTGTCGGGGTGCTTGCCATGGCCTGGCTTACGGACAGGTTTCTGGGGGAGGAGGACAGACGGCTCATGCTCGCCGGGTCCGGGGATAAGGTTTAGGTAGTTTTTTGTACCGGACCGCCCCGGTTTTGAGGTACAATACCCGTTGAAAAATCAGAAATTGCTCCAGGAAAGAGGTAAACCATGGGCATTTTGAGAAAAGCGAACGTTTGGTTTTGGATAATCGCCCTGGTGGGAGGGGCCGTCTTCCTAGGCTATAGAATCGCCGTTCCCTCCGGCGCCCGTGAGAGGGGCCCCGCCGCCCCCCGGGGCATCACGGTGACGGTCTACGAGGTGCAGCCAAGGACCTGGGAAATCTGGCGGAGCTTCTACGGCACCGTACGGTCCGCCCAGGTGCAGAAGGTGAGCTCCAACACCAGGGAGGTCATCGAGGAAATTGCCGTGGAGGTGGGCGACACGGTAAAAAAGGGCGATCTCCTGGTGGCCCTGGCGAGCCAGAGCCAGGCGGCCGTCCTTGGCGCCAGGCAGGCGGCATACGAGGACGCAAAGTCCAGGTACGACAGGCTCCAGAACCTCTACCAGGCCGGGGGCGCGTCAAAGCAGGAGCTGGACAAGGCCAACGTGGCCCTGAAGGACGAGGCGGCAAAGCTCAGGGACGCCCGGACCACCGTCTCCCGCACCCAGATCCGCTCGGCCCTCAACGGAGTGGTGGTCAGACGGTCCGCCGAGCAGGGGGAGTTTGCCGAACCGGGCCGGGAACTGCTGGCGGTGGCGGATTTCGACCGCCGGGAGGTGGAGATGCTCGTTTCACCCACCATCCGTGGCCTCATAACCCCGGGCCTTGACGTAATGGTAAAGGCCCCCTGGGGAGGGGAGACCATGGGCAAAATTCTGCGCATGGACCCCGAAGCCGACGGCGCCACGGGCTTTTTCCGGGCCATCGTCCGCCTTCCCTCCGACTGCAGGCTCATACCGGGGGATTATGTGAGAATGGAAGTACGGATGAGCTATAAAGAGGCGGCCATCGCCGTGCCTTACGAGTCCATCCTGAGAGAGGACGGCAAGCCCTTCGTCTTCGTTGCAGAGGGAGAAAAGGCAGTCCGTCGGGATATTAAGGCAGGGGAGGGCAGCGGGGACTTTGTGGAGGTGCCGGAGGGTCTCGTCCCCGGCGAAAAGGTGGTCAAGACCGGAGCGGGCAGCCTTTATGAGGGCGCTCCGCTCATAATCTCCAACGGCCTGCTTAAAATTCCGGAAAGGGCCGGGGAGACGCCCGGCAACGCCGACGCCGGCAAGACCGAAACTTCCGGTGGGTAGCGTCCTATGAACCTTATAAGTATCTCCATCCGGCGTCCCGTGCTGACGCTGGTGATAGTCATCCTTGCGGTATTGCTGGGCTTTG
>JAAYQT010000205.1 GCA_012519165.1 Synergistaceae bacterium | reverse complement strand
GTATGGAGTTTTTCCAGATTTCATCGTTAAATGCAGGCACAAAACCGCCTCCCTCTTTGGGGTAATTTTAGCACTGCGATGAAGAAAGGGGAAGGCTACAAAGGCCGTCGTCCCGAACGTATGTGAGGGACCTGGGTTTTAGGACTTCATTCTTGAAAACCAGACCCAGATTCCCCTACGGGATGCTGCGCGACCTCCGGCGCGTTGCGCCGTTCGGGATGGCATAAAACCGGCCGTTCGGGATGAAATTGCACCTGGCTCCCCGGACACAATATAACCCTTGGGACGACAACACACTGTCCCCCCGGCAAAAAACCGCCCCGGATAGCATCGTTAAAAACCTCCCCCCCGCAGGTGATTTTAAATTGCCCGCAGGCTTTTTTGCGGTTATACTTGGCTTGAATTTTGCGGAGGTGAACCTATGTCATTGAATTTCAAGCCTTTGTCCATGGAGGTTATGGGCGATTATAACGCTATGTTTGATCTCTGTACGGACAAAACTTCTGACTATACGTTTGTTAATATCTGGGCATGGTCCGACGAGCGCCGGTACGAGCTTGCCTTAGCCCATGACCTGTTCTGGCCCCGTACCGGAGGGGCGTCCCCGGCCCTGTGGGCCCCGGTGGGCGACTGGAACCGGGCTGACTGGGAGAAAACCCTTCCCGAACTCTTCCCCGGGGGCGCGGATTTTGAAAGGGTACCGGAAGGGCTGGCCCTGCAGTGGTCGGGCCTGTTCGGGGACAGGGTTGAGCTGGAAGACCAGCGGTCGGAATGGGAGTACGTCTACCTTGCGGAGGAGCTTATAAGCCTTAAGGGGAACCGTTTTCACAAGAAAAAGAACCTGTGGAGGCAGTTTTACCGGTCCTACGAGTCCTCCTACAGGGAGCTTTCAGCCGGGGACGCCGACGAAATCCTGGAGATGCAGCAGCTCTGGTGCGAGTGGAAGAGCTGCGACGATATCCCGGGCTTCAGGGCTGAGAACCACGCCATCTACCGGGCGCTGAAGAACTGGGAGCATTTCCCCGACCTGATCTGCGGCGCCCTCTACGTGGGTGAAAATATGGTGGCCTACACCGTGGGTGAGCCCATGGGGGGCGATATGGCAGTGATCCATTTCGAGAAGGGGTTAGGCGACTACAAGGGCGTCTACCAGGCCATTAACCAGACCTTCCTGGAGAAGTCCTGCTCCGGATTCAAGTGGGTCAACCGGGAGCAGGATATGGGCGAAGAGGGTCTCCGGCAGGCCAAGGAGTCCTACAATCCCGTTAAATTCCTGAAAAAGTACCGGGTTAAATGGAAAGGATAGGTCCGCCCCTTGGTTAACTGGGAGAAGTCGGTTATGTTCCGGGCCTTCCGCCACAGGAACTTCCGCCTGTTTTACATGGGACAGATTGTGTCCCTGTCGGGGCTCTGGATGCAGAGGGTGGCCATGAACTGGCTGGTGTACAGGATCACCGGCTCGCCCCTGCTGCTGGGGACGGTGGACTTCATGACCCAGATACCGGTGCTCCTCCTGGGCTCCTTCACGGGAGCCTTTCTTGAGGGGCGGAACCTGCGGAAGGTTATCATGATCTGCCAGACCATCAGCATGCTCCACGCCCTCACCCTGGCGACCCTGACCCTGACGGGGACGGTGGAGTACTGGCACATCCTTATTCTGGCCGCAATTGTGGGAACGTCCGACTCCTTTGAGGTCCCCGCCAGGCAGGGCTTCACCATCCGCCTGGTGGAGGACGAGCGGGACCTGGGAAACGGCATCGCCCTCACGTCCAGCCTCTTCAACGTAAGCAGGCTTCTCGGGCCCTCCATTGCGGGCATTGTCATTGCCGCCGTGGGGGAGGGCGTCTGCTTCCTGATGAACGGCATGGCCTATTCCGCCACCTTGACGGCCCTGTTCCTCATGCGTTTCCGCAGGCCCCTGGTCACGGAGCACGCGGGTAAGGGCGTCCTTGAGGGAATGAAGGAGGGGGTCCGGTATGCTGCGTCCTTCATCCCCATAAGAAACTACCTGGGCGCCATCGCCCTGGTGAGTTTCTTCGCCTTCCCCTACATGATACTCCTTCCAATTTTCGCCCGGGAAATTCTGGGCGGCGGCCCCCGCACCCTGGGCTTTCTTATGGGGGCGTCGGGGCTGGGCGCCCTGGCCGGGTCGGTGATGCTGGCAAGGCGTAAATCCCCTGTGGGGCTTGGCAGAGTGATGGGCCTTGCCGCCGCCGCTTTGGGGCTCACCATGGCGTCCTTTGCCCTCTCCCGCTTTCTGCCCCTCTCCATAGCCTTGATGGCGTGCCTTGGCTTCTTCATGGTCTCCACCCTGGTCTCCTGCAACACCCTGGTGCAGAACCTGGTGGACGAGGACAAGCGAAACAGGGTGATGAGCCTTTTCATCATCTGCTCCATGGGTTTTACCCCCCTGGGAAGTCTTAACGCGGGCTGGATTGCAGGCAGGCTGGGCGCCCCTGTAACCCTGTTTGCCGGAGGGGTAATAAGCTTCCTGATAGGGCTGTTCCTGCTCCGGGCCTGGCCCGCCATGTGGGCGCTGTCGGAGCCGGTCTACAGAAAGAAAAATCTGCTTTAAACCTCCGTCCGCCCAAAAGGTATAATTGGAAACATAAAGAATTGCCGTTTTCCGGGAGGTGACCAGAATGGCAAAGGAAAGGATAGTAATTATCGGCGCCGACGCCGCAGGGATGTCCGCTGCCGGACAGGCAAGGAAGCTCCTCCCCGGCGCGGAGATTACGGCCTACGAGAGGAGCCCCCACTGCTCCTACGCCGCGTGCGGAATTCCCTACTATACCGCGGGCCTTGTGGAGTCAGAGACAAGGCTGATCGCCCGCACCCCCGGGCAGTTTCTGGAAAGGCAGAACATTGTAGTCCGCACCAGGTGCGAGGTATTGTCCGTCAATACGGACGAAGGCTCGATGACGGTAAGGGATCTTGAGTCGGGCAAAGAATTCTCCGACCGGTTTGACAAGCTGCTCTTTGCAACCGGGGCCGTGCCTGCCATCCCCCCCGTGGAGGGCTCGGACGCAAAGGGGGTCTTCTCTCTCAGCACTCTTGAGTCGGGCATAGCCGTCAGGAAATTTGCTGACGAGGAGCGGCCCAAACGGGTTACGGTCATCGGCGGGGGCTATATCGGCCTTGAAATGGCGGAGGCTTTCTCCTGCATCAGGGGTCTTGAGGTGACGCTGCTCGACAAGTCCCCCCAGGTGATGAACACCTTCGACCCGGACATGGCGGAGTTTATGGCGCAAGCTATCCGGGAGGCGGGCACAGAGCTGCGCCTGGGCGAAGGGCTGGTTGCCTTCGGGGTGAAGGACGGCCGGGTTAGGACGGTCATAACCGAAAAGGGCGAAATTGAGACGGATATGGTGGTCATGGGCCTCGGCGTAAGGCCGAACACCGCCCTTGCCAGGGAGGCGGGCCTTGAGCTCTCGGTGCGGGATTCCATCAGGGTGGACGGATCCATGGCTACGTCCCGGCCCAACGTCTGGGCGGCGGGGGACTGCGCCTCCACCACCCACCTTATAACGGGCAAGCCCTTCTGGATCGCACTGGGGACGGTGGCCAACAAGACGGGAAGAGTGGCGGGCATATCCATGGGAGGGGGCGGGGCATCCTTCGGCGGCGTTGTGGGCACGGCCATGAGCAAGCACTGCGCCTTCGAGACGGCCCGCACCGGCCTGACGGAAAAGGAAGCTGCGGAGCACGGCTTTAAGTATGTTTCAACGGTGATAAAGACAAAGACCAGGGCGGGGTACTACCCCGGCGCCGAGGTCATGCATGTGAAGCTGGTGGCGGAGAAGGGTACGGGGAGGCTGCTGGGCGGGCAGATAGTAGGAGGCCAGGGAGCGGCCAAGAGGGTGGACATTCTGGCAACGGCCCTGACTGCGAAGATGACCCTCCAGGAGCTTATTGACCTGGACCTGGGCTACGCGCCCCCCTTCTCCCCCGTCTGGGACCCTGTGCAGATAGCGGGCAGAAGCCTGCTTGGAAAAATGGGCGGCGAATAGGCCCCTGAGGAGGATAAAAATTGCTGGCAGAAAAAATTGAAGGAATGAAGGACGAACTGGTAGCGGCCATTAGGGAATCCCTTAAAATCCCCAGCGTGGGCGGGGACCCTGCCGAAGGCGCCCCCTACGGCGAGGGGCCGAGGAAGGCCCTGGACTGGACCCTGGACTTTGCGGCCCGGATGGGCTTCCGCACTAAAAACGTGGATAACGTGGCCGGGTGGGCCGAGATGGGGTCGGGGGACGAGATGGTGGCGGTACTGGGCCACCTGGACGTAGTCCCGGAGGGAAAAGGCTGGACTGCTGACCCCTGGGGGGGCGAGCTTAAGGACGGCATGATCTACGGGCGGGGCGTGCTGGACAACAAGGGCCCCGTCATGGTCGCCCTCTTTGCAGCCAAGGCCCTCTTCGACGCCGGACTGAAACTTAAGCGGCGGGTGCGGGTTATCTTCGGCACCAACGAGGAGCGGGGCAGCAAGTGCATGAAGCGCTACGTGGAGCTGGGCGAGGATCTCCCGGTAGCGGGCTTCACCCCCGACGCCGACTACCCCATAATAAACGCCGAAAAGGGAATAATCACCTACACCGTGTCCATGCCCTTCGCCCCGTCGGGGGACATGAAGATAACCTCCCTGGAGGGGGGAATGGCGGCAAACGTGGTGATGGCCGAAGTCACGGCAGTAATTGAGGACCCTCGGCCCGAGTGCAGGGCCCGGGTAATGGCCGCCGCGAAAGCCTGGAAAGGGCCTGAGGGGAGCTCCCTTGAGGCCGCTGAGGACGGCCACAAAGTCACCCTGCTTATGAAGGGCCGCCCCGCCCACGGCAGTACGCCGGAGAAGGGGGTAAACGCCTTTGCTTGCCTGGCCGACTTTATGAAGGAAGTCCGCCTGAAGGGAGAGCAGGGGGACTTCTTTAACGCCTTTAACGAAGCGGTGGCCTTTGAGACCGACGGCAAGTCCCTGGGCGCCAGTATGAAGGACGAGATTTCGGGTCCCCTCACCGCCTGCGTGGGAGTGGTTAAGGCCGAAGGGGGCAGGGCAAGCTTCACCGTAAACCTTCGCTACCCGGTGACTGCCGCGGAGGAGGCCGTGACGGGCCCCATGGAGGCAACCTTCAGCCGGCTGGGAATGAAGGTGGAGTCTGCGTCAAAGAGCAGGCCCCTCTACATGCCCCCCGAGTCACGGCTTGTGCAGGCCCTCCGGAAGGTCTACGCGGAGGAGACGGGCCAGGAGGCGATGCTGCTTGCCATAGGCGGCGGGACCTACGCCAAGACCATGCCCAACGTGGTGGCCTTCGGCCCCGTCTTCCCGGGGCAGGACTACACCATCCACGAGGAGGACGAGCGCTGGTCCGTGGAGGACATTATGAAAAATGCCCGTATCATGGCAAAGGCCCTCCTGGAGCTGGCCGAAGAGGAATAGGGGAAAAAAAGGGGCTGGACGCTAACGTCCGGCCCCGCTGTCAGGTGCGGGTTATTTCACCAGCTCGTAGGGCCAGGCCATGACGCCCCCCTCAAGGAGGGCCACGTTTTCAAAGCCGGCGCTCCTGAGGGCCGCAATGGCGTCCCACCCCCGGACGGAGATCTTGCAGAAGGTGACGATCTCCCTGTCTTTAGGCAGCTCTCCCAGCCTCTCCCTCAGCTTGCCCAGGGGGATGTTCACAAACTCGTAGGGGAGGCGGCCCTGCATGTCAAGCTCGGCGGGCGTCCTGACATCCAGGAGCAGGGGCGGGTCGGAGGCGAGCATCCTCTCCTGGAGCTCCGAAGCCTGGTAGGTCTTTACAAGGCCGTCCATCTTGTTCTTAAGGGCGTTGGCGGCGTGGGTGTTGGGGTCAAGGGCCGTGGCGAAGGGAGGGGCGTAGGCATAGTCGCCGTCGGCAAGAAGGTCTACCGTCATGCCTGCTGAGATGGCGGACACCAGGGAGTCCAGCCGCTTGTCAACCACCCCCGTGCCCATGAGCTGGGCCCCCAGGAGGCGGCGGCTGGTTCTGTCCGCCACGAGCCTTATGGTGAGATCCCCCATGCCGGGCATGAAGTGGGGCCTGTCCTGCTCCTCCACTACTATGCTCACCGGGTCGAAGCCCGCCTCTTTTGCCTGGGCCTCGTTAAGGCCCGTCTTGCCGATTGTGAGGTCGAAGAGCTTCAGGATTCCGGTACCCAGCACCCCGGCGAAGGTAGTGGGGTAGCCTGCGATGTTGTCGGCAATTACCCTGCCCTCCCGGTTGGCCGTGGATCCCATGGGCTGCCAGACCTGCTTGCCGGTTATAATGTGCTTTGAGACGACGCAGTCCCCCCCGGCGTAAATGGAGGGGTCGCTGGTCCTCATGTGGTCGTCCACCACAATAGTACCGTTGGGGGCCAGCTCAAGGCCCGCCTCCCTGGCCATGCTGGTGTTGGGACGGATTCCCACCGCAAGCAGCACCATGTCTGCGGGGAGGGTGCGTTTGTCCGTCTTAACTTGTGAGACCACGCCCCCCTCGCCGATGATTTCGGTGACTTTCTCGCCGCCGTAGAAGTCCACGCCCTTTGCCTTGACGGCCTTCATGGCCCTGAGGCCGAAGTCCGCCCCCACCAGGGCGGGGAGGGGTGTGGGAAGGAAGTCCACCACCGATACCTTAACGCCGCGGTCCGCCAGGGCTTCAACCACCTCCATGCCTATGAGGCCAGCCCCTATGACTACCGCAGACTTTATATTCCCGGAGGACAGGGCCGACTTCATGGCCAGAGCGTCGGGCATGGTCCACAGGGTGAACACCCCGTTAAGGTCGTTGCCCGGAATGGGGGGGCGGATGGGGGATGCGCCTGTGGCAAGCACCAGGTCATCGTAAGGGAAGGCGCGCTCCTCGCCCGTGGCCGAGTCGGAGGCGGTGACGCACTTCTTTTCCCGGTCGATCTTCGTAGCCAGACACCCGGTGTGGACGGTCACGTTCTTTACCGTCCTGAAGAAGTTGGCGTCCCTTATGATGCCCAGGGGGGTGCAGACCAGGTCTTTGTACTCCTTCACCACGTCCCCCACGAAGTAGGGGAAGCCGCAGCCTGCGAAACTCAAATGCTCGCCCCGCTCCAGCACTGTGATGTCGAAATGGGGGGCAAGCCGCGCCAGCCTAGCGGCGGTCTTTGCGCCGCAGGCCACCCCTCCGATGATAAGTACCTTCTTCCTGTCCATTAACCTTAGCCCTCCTTTTGGAATAATGTGCCTTAAAATAATACCTCTATCCCCTATATAGTATTACCGGGGGAGGTTTATGTCCAGTCATTTTCGGATGTGTGCCAGGAGCGGACGTCTATGCCCCTGGCCCCGCACAGGATACGGATTTCACCGTCAGCCTCGCAGGGGTACTCGCAGGCAAGGCCGCAGCTCTCCGACAGCTTCCTTGGCACGGGCACAATCTTTGCCCCGAAGCCTTCCTTCCTGCACGCCCTCTCGAACATGAGAGCGGCCGAGGTTGTCTCAAAAGTGGCAATGCAGCGCAATTTTTCCCCTCCTTATTTGGTATACTGGCTTGAAACCAGAATACTTCCCGCAGAGGTTAAATGCAACACTTTAAAATTTCTGCCAAGGG
>JAAYQT010000204.1 GCA_012519165.1 Synergistaceae bacterium | reverse complement strand
TATAATGATTCTGAAATATTTGCCGGATGTAAGCCCTTGTTTAAGGGCGGGTACTCGGGCCGGGAGGTCATTTGCCCGGAGAGCGGAAAAAGGAGGCGACGGAATGGAAAGCGTCTACAAGGTTATCGAGCTGGTGGGGACTAGTACGGAGTCGTGGGAGAAAGCGGCCGCCGCCGCAGTGGAACTGGCATCCCGCTCCCTCAGGGATCTCAGGGTTGCCGAAGTTTCGGCCCTGGACATGAACATAGAAAACGGAAGTATAAAATCCTACAGGGCCAAGGTGAAGGTCTCCTTCAAGTATGAGGATTAGCGCCCCGGCCCCGTATTCCGGGAAGGCCCCGCCCCGTAAAAAGGCGGGGCCTTCTTTTTCCCCTTGCAAAAATGGTCTTCCGTGGGTAGCATTGAAGCCGTCCAATATTGACCGGAACGGGGGAATTGCTTATCCGAGCCCGAACGTTAATGCTGCAGGGGACTTCCTCTTCCGTGGGGAAGAGCGTCCTGGCGGCTGCGCTGTGCCGAATTTTTGCCCGTAGGGGGCTTAAGACCGTCCCCTTCAAGTCCCAGAATATGGCCCTTAACTCCTACATCACCCCCGGCGGGGAGGAGATGGGCAGAGCCCAGGCGGTGCAGGCCATGGCCGCCGGAGCAGCCCCGTCGGTGGAGATGAACCCCGTCCTGCTGAAGCCCGAGGGAAACTCCCGCTCCCGTGTAATCCTTATGGGGAAGCCCTGGCGGACCCTGTCTGCCGCTGACTACCACTCCTGCAGGGAGGAGCTGTGGGGCGCAGTGGAGCAGTCCTTCGAAAAGCTCGCCGGAAGCAGCGACCTGGTGATAGTAGAAGGAGCGGGAAGCCCGGCGGAGATCAACCTTAAGGAGAGCGAGATAGTCAACATGAGGGTGGCGAAGTCCTTCGGCTGCCCCGTTCTTCTGGCGGGGGATATCGACAGGGGGGGAGTGTTCGCCGCCCTGGTCGGGACCCTGGCCCTGCTTGAGGAGGACGAACGTGCCCTGGTGAAGGGCTTCCTGATAAACAAGTTCCGGGGCGACGTCAGACTGCTGGCGCCGGGCCTTGACATGCTGTCCGGACTTACGGGGGGGCTGCCCGCCTTAGGGGTTATCCCGTGGCTGGAGAATCTGGCGGCGGTCCGGGAGGACTCGGCGGACCTGGAGGGCGGCCCTGAAGCCGCAAAGCCCGGCTGCATTGACATCGCGGTGATAAAATTTCCCAGGATTTCCAATTTCGACGACTTCGACCCTCTGGCTCTGGAAGAGGGAGTGTCCGTCCGCTTTGCGGGGGACGCCCAAGCCCTGGGCAGCCCCGACGCGGTAATTTTGCCCGGCTCCCATAATTTGCCCGACGACCTGGCCTGGTTTAGGTCAAGGGGGCTGGACGCCGCCGTTGCCGCCCTCGTTCTGTCCGGGGCTTCGGTGGCGGGGGTGGCGGCGGGGTACAGAATGCTCGGCCGAACGATAAAAACCGCCCCATGCAGGGAACTCCAGGGATTAGGGCTGTTGTCTGTAGGTTCTGAAAATTGCGCTGAGGGATCGCCCCTCCCGACGGCAGGGCGGACCCTACCGGGAGACGGCTTCCCCGGCGAAGCCCTCCCCGTTGAGGGTATTTCCGACGGCGTCTTAACCCATCCCCTTCCCGATGGGGCAAGGGCCTTGGTCGCCTTGCCCGGGGGCGGCTATGACGGGGCGGTATCCATGGGAGGGCGGGTCTGGGGCTCAAGCCTTAACGGCCTCTTTGACCGCCCGGAATTCCGCTCGTCCTGGCTTCGTTCCCTGGGGCACAGGGGAGGAGGAAAATCCCTGCCCGCAGCCGAGGCCCGGGAGAGGGCCTTCGACCGCCTCGCCGACGAGGTGGAGGCGGCCCTGGACATGAAAAAACTTGAGGAGATTATAGGCCTGTGACAGTAGTCACCGCCTCCTGCCCCGGCGCATGCGGGGAGCTCTTCCAGGGTATGGCAGGAGGGGAGTACTGCCTGGTCTCCTGCCCCATAGACGTCCGGTCCGTAATCAGGGCGAAGTCTTCTTGCAGTGAAGGGCTTGCCTTCCCTCCGGAGATGGGCAAGACGGGGAGGGCGGCAAGGGTTTTTCTGGAAGGCAGGGGAGGCTTTGCCATCGGGCGGGTGAAGGGCCTTCCCGAGGGCAGGGGGTATGCCAGCAGCACTGCGGACATTTTGGCGGCCCTGGCGTGCCTTGCCCGCCTTGAAGGGGTCTCCCTGACCCCGGAGGAGGCCACCGCCATAGCCCTGTCGGTGGAGCCCACCGACAGCCTGGCCTGGCCCGGACTTGCCCTGCTGGACCACCGCTGCGGGCGGGTGATGGAGTATCTGGGGCCGCCCCCGCCCATGGCCGTGCTGGTCCTGGACTGGGGCGGGGGAGTGGATACGGTGGAGTTCAACCGCAGGCACAGGCCGTCGGACCTGGCCCCCTTAAGCTCGCTTCACGGCCGGGCCCTCGACCTGGTTAAAAAGGGCGCGGAGGAGGGGGACCCGGAAAAAATCGGCCGGGGCGCCTCCATGAGCGCCCGGGCCTGGAACGGGATTCTTGAAAAACCATGGCTTGACGAGTGCTTCGCCCTGTGCGGCCGTCTCGGGGGTTTTGGGGTATGCGTCGCCCACAGCGGCGTCCTGACGGGTATCCTTCTTCCCCCAGAAGCCGGGGAGCAGGCGGAAGATATTTTGAAGCGGGCCGAAAGAGAGCTCCCCCCGGGCTGGAGGGGGGCCGTAACATCCCTTGTCTGCGGCGGAGCGACGATTGAAGAAAGGAATGAAGCGTCATGACCCTCGTCTTTATCCTTATGGGGGCGGTAATCTGGGATCTGCTTCTCGGGGAGCCCCCCGCCCGGTACCACCCCGTGGTCTACATGGGAAAGTACATTTCAACCCTGTGGCGGTACCGCCCCTCGGGGAAGGAGAAACCCCTGCTGATCTTCGGCGGAGCCCTGGTCCTTTTGGGAGGGTACCTGTTTATCATCCCGGCGAGGCTTCTGGGTATCTTCCCCGGCTTTTTCTATGCCCTCCTGGCAATTCCTTTGCTAAAGACCACCTTCTCCCTGGCGGGCCTGCTGGACGCAGGGGAGGGGGTAAGGCTCTCCCTTGAGGCGGGCGACCTGGACGGTGCAAGGAAAAAGTTATCCCGCGACCTGGTCAGCAGGGAGACTGAGGATTTAACCCCCTCGGAGGCTGCCG
>JAAYQT010000203.1 GCA_012519165.1 Synergistaceae bacterium | reverse complement strand
TGGAGGGCGTCCCGCACCTCGTGCCGGAAGGAGCGGAAGGTGCCCGTCATTTCTACAGTTTCCGGGATTACGTTGTTGGCCGTCCCGCCCTGCACGGTCCCGAAGGACACCACCGCAGGGTCCTGAGGGTCCGTGTTCCGGCTGACTGCGGTCTGGAGGTTCATAACCACCGATGCAGCCGCCACTATGGGGTCCGCCGCCATGTGGGGAATGGCCCCGTGGGACCCCCTGCCCGTTATGCGGATCTTAAGGGTATCCACCGCCGCCATCATAGGGCCCTCTTTGACCACCACGGTACCGGCGGGGTAGGAGGGGTGGTTGTGGAGGCCGAAGATCATGTCCACTTTTGGGTCGGCGAGGACGCCGTCCTTTATCATGGCCGCAGCGCCCAAATTCAGCTCTTCTGCGGGCTGGAAGAGCATTACAATACTGCCGGAGAAAGCCCCGCCCTTTGCCGCCCCTGCCAGCATTCTTGCCGCGCCCAGGGCGCAGGTAATATGGATGTCGTGGCCGCAGGCGTGCATCATGCCGGGGATGGCGGACGCAAACTCCAGGCCCGTCTCCTCCGTCACGGGAAGGGCGTCCATGTCGGCCCTTACGGCTACGGTTTTAGAGCCGGGAACGCCCCGTAAAACGCCCTTGACCCCCGTCCCGCCTGCTGCGGTTACCTCGTAGCCCCACTCCTGAAGAAAGCCCGAAATTTTTGCCGCAGTGCGGGTCTCCCCAAAGCTTTCTTCAGGAAACCGGTGAAAGTCCCGGCGGACCTCCGTCAGCCAGCCGGCCAGGAGGTCCGCCTCTTTTCTGAAATCGGGCGTCAAGGCAGCTCTTCCGTCTTGTCCACGTAGACCCTGGGCACCCTGGGTCCGATCATGGCGCCCACCGTGGCCACGATTGTCCCCAATTTTTCGGCGTATTCGTAGGCGGTGATCTCCTCGTCCCCCTGGGGGCCCACCAGGACAACCTCGTCGCCCACCTTTACTTCGGGCAGTGCGGAGACGTTGGCCATGCACTGGTCCATGCAGATTCTTCCCACGATGGGGCATCGTTTGCCGCCTATGAGGACGTCGGCGTTGTTTGAGAAGCGGCGGTCAAAGCCGTCGGCGTAGCCCACGGGCAGTACGGCCAGTTTTTCTTCCTTTTCGGTGGTGTAGGTGAGCCCGTAGCTTATGCCCTTGCCTGCGGGGACCGTCCTCAACGCGGAGATAGCCGTTTTGAAGGAAAAACCGGGGAGGATGGGGATGGACCGGGGGACGTCCGGGCTGGGGTAAAGGCCGACCAGGAGCTGCCCCGGCCTTACGCCGCTCATGGCCCATTCGGGCATGGAGAGGGTCCCGCCGGAGTTGCAGCAGTGCTTTATGGGGATGTGGACGCCTCTTTCCTCGATGGCGTCCAGGGCCTCAAGGAAGACCCGGCGCTGGTTGTAGGTGTGGGTAAGGTCCGCCTCGTCGGCAGTTGCAAAGTGGGTGAAGACGCCCTCGCAGACCACGCCGGGAAGGGCCGCAGCCGCAGCCGCCGCGTCCGCCGCCTCTTCGGGCAGAAAGCCTATGCGGCCCATGCCCGAGTCAATTTTTATGTGGACGTAGGCCTTTTTCCCCTGGGCCACTGCGGCCTTTGATAGATGCCTCGCCATCTCCAGGTCTGTAAGGGCGGAGCGAATGTCGTGCCGCACCAGCTCCCACGCGCCTTCGTAGGGGGAGGCGCCAAGTACGAGTACGGGGTCGGTGATGCCCCCTGCCCGAAGCTCCAGAGCCTCGTCGGCGGTGGCCACAATAAAAAAGTCGGCCCCCTCCTGCTTCACCGCCCAGGCCACGGGAACCGCGCCCAGGTTGTACGCGTTTGCCTTCAGGACGGCGAAGACCCTCGGCTCCTTGCCGGGCCTGCCATCGGGCCGGATATGGTTCATAATGGCCCTGTAGTTGGCCCTGATGTTATCCAGCCGCACTTCCATCCTCGTAGGTCTTATGGTCATTGCTTGCTCTTCCCCCTTAAAATTTTGTTTTCTCCAGCTCCCGTAGCTTCCGGGAGCTTATGCCGATTCCTCCGCAGACGATTACCAGTACGGTCCGGGCGCTTTCCGGCAGGGTGGACTCGCCGTATAGGGCCGCCAGGGAGATGCCGCAGGCGGGTTCCACCAGGACCCTGTGGTCGTCCAAAAACCTCGAACAGGCTGAAACGGCCGCCCCGTCGGGCGCCACGAAGGAGATTACGGGCCGCCTGCCGGCGAGCTCCAGGGCCCCCCTGGCGACGGACCTGGCCCCCAGGGACGTGGCTACGGAGGTTATGGCCTCAAGCTCCACTATCTCCCCTGCGGCCAGGGCCGCTGCATAGGACGCCGCCCCTTCCGTCTCGCAGGCCAGGATGGGCGCATCCCCCCAGCCGTTGCGGTCCATGCCCGCCGCCACGCCGCAGAGCAGCCCGCCGCCCCCCACCGACAGCACCACGGCGTCGGGCTTGGGGCCCTGTTTTGCGGCCTCGTCTATCATGGTCCCGTGGCCGTCCCACATGAGGGGGTCGTCGAAGGGGTGGATGTACCGCGCGCCCGCTTCGGAGGCGGCCATTTCAAGGGCGGCGTCGTTGGAGTCCTTCCAGCTCTCCCCTGTAACGGTTACCGAGGCCCCCAGAGCCGTGATGGCGTTTTTGGCCTCCTCCGAGGTGGTCACCGGTACTATCACCGATACGGGCACGCCAAGCTCCCTGCCCGCCCATGCGGCGGCGTAGCCCGCGTTCCCCCCTGAAGGGCATATGAACTTTGCCGCCCCCCTTCCGGCCGCCTCTTCGCAGACCTTTCCTATCCCGCGGAGCTTGAAGGAGCCTGCGGGCTGCATATTCTCCATCTTTAAAAACACCCTCCTGCCCGAGACCTTGCTCAGGGGGACGGATTCTAGGAGGGGCGTCCCGATGTGCAGGGGCATGGCCTACTGCCAGGTTAGGGCAAACTGCACCATGACCGCCGTCCCAATCCAGAAGACGTCCTCGTTCATGTCGAACTTCGGGTGGTGGTGGGGGTAGTCCCGGTCGTCGCCGAAGGTGGCGGGAAGGAAGAAGAAGGAGCCGGGTACCTTCTCCTGGAAGAAGGCCATGTCCTCCCCGCCCATGGTGGGCTCTTCCACTTCGTGGACGAGGTCGGGGCCCAGGATATCCTCCATGGCCGCCTTTACCTTCTCGGTCATCTCTCGGTCGTTTACCAGGGGCGGCGGGCCGTAGGTGAAGGAGATCTCGGCCTTGCCCCGGAGGGCCTGTGCCACGTCGGTGCAGATGGCCCTGAGCCTCTGCTCAAGGTGCTTCCTGGTCTCGGGGGAGAGGGAGCGGATGGTGCCCCTTATGGTGCAGCTGGGGGCGATTATGTTGGGCATGGTCCCGCCGCTGATGGTTCCCACTGTGATAACGGCCGCGTCCAGGGGGCTGACCTCCCGGCTTACAACCATCTGGAGCAGATTTACCGCCTGGCAGGCCATGGCCACCGGGTCCACCGTGAGGTGGGGGGTGGCGCCGTGGCCGCCCTTGCCCTCGAAGGTGACGGTAAACCAGTCGGAGGCCGCCATGAGGGCGCCGAACCGGTAGCCGGCCTCGCCGGACTTGAAACCCTTCCACAGGCTTCCTGCGTGGAGGCCGATGATGCCGTCAAGGGGCGGGTTCTCGAATACCCCGTCCTCTATCATAGCTGGGGCGCCCTTGCCGTCCTCCTCCGACGGCTGGAAGATGAGCTTTACCGTTCCCTTCAGCTGGTCCCCGGCCTCCATGAGAAGCTTCGCCGTCCCCAGCAGGATGGCGGCGTGGCCGTCGTGGCCGCAGGCGTGCATGTTGCCGTTGGTGGCGGCGAAGGGAAGGCCCGTGTCCTCGGTCATGTTAAGGGCGTCGTAGTCGGCCCTTATGCCCAGTACCCTGCCTTCCTTTTTGCCCTTTATCAGGGCGACGACCCCCCGGCGGCCTCCGCCGTGCTGAATGTCGGTGACTCCGATTTTTTTAAGCTCGTCCACAATAAACTTTTCAGTTACGGCGGTGTTAAACCCCACTTCCGGCGTAGCGTGAACGGTCCTCCGCCACTGAACCAGTTGGCCGTTAAGCTCCATTGCCTTTTGTTTTACGTCAAACACGGGCATCATCTCCTTGTATTGGCGATTAGCGGTGTGGCATCTGCATTAAGTGGATGATATCATGTTTGGCGGGGTTTAAATAATTTTTGATCGGGGAGATGCAAGTGAGAATTAAAAGCCTCAGAGCGAAGATGATTTTGTTTATTGTACTGTTAACCACTCTGTCCATAGGAGCGGTCTCCGTTGCCGGTATCTGGGTGGC
>JAAYQT010000202.1 GCA_012519165.1 Synergistaceae bacterium | reverse complement strand
TCTTCGTCGCAGCAGGAGAAGGTGTTCTTCTCCAGGTACAAGGCGCCTTCGGGCAGAGCCGCTAAAAGACCCCCGTCGGTGGGGCCCAGCCCCTTCGGGTACTGCTCCGTGTAGATGAAGGACGCTCCAAGAACCTGCGCCGCCCTCATAAGCTTAAGAGCGTTTTGCTTAACTTCGTCCGCGTTTGAAATTGCGGGAAGAAGCCTCTCCTGGATGTCCACCATCACCATACAGGCGTTCTCCCGCCTGAGTCTGAAGGGTACCATCATTCCACCTCCGATGCTGTTCTGATAGTATTGTACCCTATGGAAGCCCAAATTTATTTGCCATACCATAAAGGGCAGGGTACAATATTTTTTACGCACTCCCTCCGAGTCACGAAACCTAAAGGCTCCCCGCCCAGGGGCTCGTGACCGATAGGGCGTTTTGGGAAACTAAAACGCCTCCTGCTGGAAAGGAGGGAAGGACGGCGCCTTTCGCGCCCCCCCTTCCTCCCGGGAGGAGGGGCATTTTTTTGAAAGGACGAAAAACATTGAATTACATCTCCGACGGGTTCTTCCAGGGACTGCAACTCATCTTCTCCATGGACGACGAGGTGTGGACCGCCGTTCTCACCACCCTTAAACTCACGGCCCTCTCCATGAGCGCTACCTTGGCGGTGGGAGTGCCCCTGGGCTTCATGCTGGGCTACTTCTCCTTTCCTGGAAAGAAAATGGTTAGAATTACAGTGGACACCCTTCTTTCCATTCCCACGGTAGTGGTGGGGCTGCTGGTCTATGCCTTCATCTCCAACCGGGGTCCCTTCGGGGGCTACGGCCTCCTCTTCAGCCTTCCCGGCATGGCTATCGGCCAGGCGATCCTTGCCCTGCCCATTGTAACGGCCCTCACGGCCTCGGCGGTGGAGAGCGTGGACGACAGGCTCCGCCTTACCCTGCTGACCCTGGGCGCGGGGGGAAGGCGGCTGGCCCTCTCCACCCTGTGGGAGAGCAGGCACCAGATTTTAATGGCGGCGGTGACAGCCTACGGACGGATTACCGCCGAGGTGGGCGTTTCCATGATGATAGGGGGCAATATAAAGTGGCGGACTCGCACCGTGACCACCGCCATCACCCTTGAAACGGGCAAGGGGGAGTTCTCCACCGGAATTGCCCTCGGAGTGATGCTGCTGGTCCTCTCCTTCGCGCTCAACTGGTCCCTGTCGGCGCTCAGGCGGAGGACTGCGTCATGACCGGCCCCCTCTATGAAATCCGGAATTTGGTATGCTCCTACGGCGCCGAGCCGGTACTAAGGGTAGAAGAGCTTTCCATTCCGTCGGAAGGGGCCATCGCCTTCGTGGGCCATAACGGAAGCGGGAAAAGCACCCTGCTGAAGGCTCTGGCCTTCCTTCTGAAGCCCGCGTCGGGAACCATAAAATTCAGGGGAGAGGAGACCGAAAACAGGGAGAGGGAGCTTCGAAAAGAGGCCCCCATGCTGCTGCAGGACCCCTACCTGCTTAAACGGTCCGTATTTGAGAATATTGCCTACGGGCTCCGGGCCCGGGGCGAGACTAAAAACCTCCAGGAGCGGGTGGAGGAGGCCCTGGATATGGTGGGCCTTCCGGGTGAGTTTGGCAAAAGAGAGTGGTTCAGGCTGTCGGGAGGGGAGTCCAGGCGGGTTGCCCTGGCCTCCAGGCTTGTATTGCGGACGCCTGTGCTCCTTCTGGACGAGCCTACCGCCAACGTGGACGAGGAGAACGCCGTCCTTATGGCCCGCATAATCCGGGAGGCCGGCGAGAAGCGGGG
>JAAYQT010000201.1 GCA_012519165.1 Synergistaceae bacterium | reverse complement strand
GTGGTGGGTTACGTCAGCGACTCCGACAGCCCCGACTTCTGGTCGGCCTTCAGGATTTCTGCGGTCTTCTCCCTGGGGGTCTTCGTTAACCTGGCCTTCCTGGGCGGGCTGCTTACGTCCGCCGGGCTCTTCCTGGGCGGAATAGACCGCTACACCAACTATATTGTGGCCGCAGTATTCGTGGTCTTCGGCCTGCACCTGATGGGGCTGCTCAATCTGCCCTGGTTCAGGGGCGGCTCCGGGCCTTCCACAAAACACACCGGCCTTAAAGGGGCCCTGGCCCTGGGTACTCTGTCGGGCCTTGCCCTCGGGCCGTGCAGCTTTGCCTACTCCGCCCCGGTGATCTTCCTTGCCATGTCCACTGCCGCCACAAACATAACAAGGGCCCTTCTTCTCGTGGCTGCCTACGGCATAGGCCACTGTACCGTCATTATTGCGGCGGGCAGCGCGGCGGACGGCTTCTCCCGCATCTTCTCCGGAGGCGGGGGGAAGGCGGGGGTCTGGCTGGGCAAGATAAGCGGAGCGCTGCTCCTTGCGGCGGCGGCCTACCTTATCTATAACGCCCCTTCGGTCTGAGGCTGAAGCCGTGGATTTTGTCGACCTGGTAAGGGCAAGGTACAGCCTCCGTCAGTACAGCGACTTTCCCGTGGCGGACGAAGTAGTGAACAAGTGCCTGGATGCGGCCAGGCTCGCGCCTTCCGCCTGCAACTCCCAGCCCTGGAGCTTCATTGCAGCAAGAACCCCGGAAAAGGTGGAATCCCTTGCAAAGGCCGCCTTCAGCGGGCTTTATTCAATGAACGCCTTTGCCGCGAAAGCGCCGGTACTTATTGCCGTAGTTACGGAGAGGTCCGGCTATGCGGCCCTCCTGGGAGGGATGTTCAGAGGCGTTAAGTACAGCCTCATCGACATAGGCATCGCCTGCGAACACCTTGCCCTCCAGGCGGCAGAGCTTGGGCTCGGCGCCTGTATGCTGGGCTGGCTGAACGAGCGGGCGGTAAAAAGAGAGCTGGGGCTGCCCCGGTCCGCCAGAATCGACCTTATGATCTCCCTGGGCTACCCTTTGAAGGAGGGGTTTGTCCCCCCAAAAAAGAGAAGATCCCTGGAGGAGATCAGAAAGTTAATTTAGGGGGCTGTTTTTCACATATCATGTCAATCCGTTTAAAAAAACCCTTCGGTTAGACGCCTTCTTGGTGTAAAATAGCCGGAGGGTTTTTATTCAACATCATCCGGGAGGGGTATTGATATGGTTATTCTGGTAGTACTTCTTGTTCTCATCGCCATACTCGTTTTCTGGGCCGTTGCCATTTACAACAGGCTAATCCGAATGAAAAACCTCAAGGACGAGGGGTGGAGCGGAATCGACGTCCAGCTTAAGAGGCGGTTCGATCTTATACCCAACCTCGTTGAATCGGTGAAGGCATACGCGTCCCACGAGAAGGAAGTCTTTCAGACCGTCACCGAGGCGCGGGCGGCCATAGGCAAGGCCGGCAGCGTGGCCGAGCGGGCCGAGTCGGAGAATATGCTCTCCGGCGCCCTGAAAAGCCTCTTCGCCGTAGCAGAGAACTATCCCGATCTAAAGGCCAACACAAACTTCCTTCAGCTCCAGGATCAGCTCCAGTCCCTGGAGAACGACATCCAGATGTCGAGACGCTACTACAACGGGGCGGCCAGGGATTACAACATCGCCATTGCAACCTTCCCCGCAGTGCTCGTGGCCCAGAAATTCGGCTACGAGAAGGCCGACTTCTTCGAGGCCGAGGAAGAGGCAAGAGCAACGCCCACCGTATCCTTTTAGTTCAACTTTTAAAATACCGGGGCGGCTTCAATTAAGCCCGCCCCGGTATTTCGGGATGTCCCTACCTCACCGTCATGGAGACCACGTGATACCTGGCGGAAGTAGTCTCTTTTTCCCAGGGCCTGCTGTAGCCGAAGATCAGCGTGGTACCGCCCGCCGCCGCCGCCTCGTACCTCCAGTGTTCCGCGCCGGGCATTCCGACTGCCGGCCCTGTCAGCGGCGCCGCTTCCTCTTCAACAAAAACATTCTCTTTTAGCTTTACGACCGCCGTACCCGGGTGAAGGGCCCTCCAGCCGTACCCGGTGGACGGGTTTGATGGCAGGCGGACGGTGTAGATGTTGGGCCTTCCCACCGATCCGAAGTCCATGGACAGGTACAGGTCCCCTTCCGCGGGAAAGGTGAGGGCGTCCACCTTGACTGAGGCGCCGCCCCGGGGCGTCCACCGGATTGCGAAGGGTTTTCCGGGGGCCATCCCCTGAAGGGTAAAGCCTCCGTCAAAATCCGTAAGGGCCCTGTAGACCCTTTCGCCGTCCCAGGCGGATATCGCCACGCCGGGCAGACCCTTCTGCCCTTCGTCCATTACAACCCCCCTGAGCAGCGGCTCCGCCGAAGCGGAGGCGACGCC
>JAAYQT010000200.1 GCA_012519165.1 Synergistaceae bacterium | reverse complement strand
TCTTTTCGCCGGCGTCGGCCATGGTGCGCTCCATCCCCTCCATGAAAGCCCTGTTGGACTCCAGAAAACTGGCAAAGCCTGTCAGGGAACGGCGTATCATATCGAACATATCTCCTATGCCCTTTATGTCGTTCATTGTCTTCTCCACAGCGCCGGAAATCTCCGATACCTTGGCTCCTATGGACTCCGACGCCGCCCTGGTGCCCTCGGCGAGGTCCTGCACGTTCTTGGCCACAATGGCGAATCCCCTGCCGTGCTCCCCCGCCCTGGCCGCCTCGATGGAGGCGTTGAGGGCCAGAAGATTGGTCTGTTTTGCAATGCGCTGTATCTCCCCCGACATCTTTTCTATCTCAAGGAAGGACTCCAGGGTGCTGAAGGTGGACTCCACAGTCCTGGCCACATTGCCGCTCATGCCGTCCAGGTCCGCGCCGGACCGCTTCAGGTCTGCGGCCAGTTCCCCGTTCATCCTGTCGATCTCTTCCACTGATTCCCTGGTCTCCCGGCCTTTCAGGGCAAACTCCTCCTGAAGCTCGCCCAGGGCTTCGCTTAACCGGGCAAATCGCTCGGAAGTATGGTGTATTTCACCCTCTACGGCCCGCACCCGGTTAACCAAAACCTCGTCCAGCTGGGCCATGAAGGAGTTCATCAGCGTGTTGGCGAAGTAGGCGCCGCCCAGTCTGTGGATTACGTCCGCCAAATTATGTTCCATATTAGCCCTCCTTCCGCCGCATTTGGTCAGCGGCCGTAGATGTCGTCCAGGATGTCCGACCCGCAGGCGAGGTTCTCAAACCAGGAAAGAAATTTTTTTACGTTCTCCCGGCCCTTTATGAAGGCGCCGTGCTGGGGAGCTATGTGCTCCACGTCCAGCTCAGACACTCGGCGAACCCAGCGGCGGCACACGGCGTTGGAGCCCATGTACCTCCTGTGAAAGCCCTCCATGTGTTTTATATGGGAGTCGAAGTCCTCTACCACCGGGTAACGCCCGCCCCTTGGGAAAATGGCGGCCCCGACGTCGCTGCTGAAAAGAATTTTTGACACGGGGTCGTAAAGGGAGAAACAGCCTGTGGAGTGGAGGAAGTGAGAGGGGATGATAGAAAGCTTCCGCCCTCCCGAAAGGGAGATCGTCCCCCCCTTGTCGGGGATGGGAGTTATACGCTTTGCGTCGTAGATTCCGAAGTGGGGAAGAAATCTCACCCACAGCTCCGAGATGTGCACGGCGGCTTTTTCGGCCATGGAGAGCCAGAGGGTGATCCCCGAGGAGACGTCGGGGTCCTGGTGGGAGTAGAAGATGTGCCTTATATCCTTAAGGTCGTAAAGTTCGGCCACGTTTGCCAAAACCCTGGGAAAGACGTGGGCGCCGCCCGGGTCCAGGAGTATGACCTCGCCGCCTGAGGCTATGACGTACTGGTTGGTCTGTACAGCCACCTCCTCCTCCCGTTCTTCCCAGCCGAGCATAACGTACTTGTGGTCCCCCTGTTCGAACAGGGTCATGGATTCAACATGGCGCACTGGCAGCAACTCCTTCCCGCTACATGCCCAACGGCCGCTTCAGGCAAACTCTGAAGCAACCCGATATTTCAGCCTTTTCCTGATTATAGCCTTAATCACGGCCAAAGCAAGGCTAAATTTTCCGTGTTTCTGAAGGGAAAGGTCTCTTCGGCGGGCAGGGGCGGGCTGAACAGGTAACCCTGAATTTCGTCGCACCCGCTCTGCCTGAGGAATTCAAGCTGCTCCCGGGTCTCCACTCCCTCTGCGGTTACGGTCATACCCAGGGCGTGGCCCAGGCCTATCACGGCCCTTGTGATGGCGGCGTCGTTTTTGTCGGTCATCACGCCGTCGACAAAGGATTTATCTATCTTAAGGCCGTCGATGGGAAGGCGTTTCAGGTAGTTTAAGGACGAGTACCCCGTGCCAAAGTCGTCCACGTAGACTTTCATTCCAAATTCCCTCATGCCTGCCAGGACTCGTACCGAATCCGCCAGGTCCGCCATTATTCCCGATTCGGTTATCTCCACCGCCAGCCGGGAGGGCGGCAGGGAAAATCTTCCAACCGCGCCCTTGAAAATGTCCAGAAGCCCCTTCTGGTGGAGCTGCCTGGTGGAAATATTCACCGCCACCTCTGGAGGAGGGGCTCCCTCTTCGGTCCACCGGGCGATCTTTCGGCACGCCTCATTAATTACCCACTCGCCCAGGGGGAGGATCAGCCCCGTCTCCTCGGCGAAGGGGATAAACTCAAGGGGCGATATTATCCGCTTGGGAGAATGCCACCGGATAAGGGCCTCCATTCCGGAGACTCTGCCGGTTTTAAGACAGTACCTGGGCTGATAGACAAGGCGAAATTCTTTTTCCTCAAGGCCTCGCCGAAGCTCCGTTTCCAGCATCAGATTTACTGAAGCGGCCCTGCCGAGCTCGTCAGTAAAAAAACGGAAGCTGTTAAGGCCCGCCTCCTTGGCCTTGTGCATGGCCATGTCCGCCTTCTTGAGCAAGGTCTCGGCCGAAGCGCCGTCGTCGGGGAACACGGAGATACCTATGGAGGCGCTTATAAAAAACCTGCCGCCCCCCGCGGAAATCGGCTCGTCAAAGAGCGACAGGATTTTGTCCGCCTGGGCCGAAATATCTTCTATCCCCTCCACGTCGGGAAGGAGAATATGGAAGTCGTCCCCGCCGATCCTGGAGGCCCTGTCCCTCCCCCCCAGGTGGGCGGAGAGCCGGGCGCCGACCTGCCGCAAAACTTCGTCCCCCGCCGAGTGTCCAAGAGTGTCGTTAATATTCCGGAACCGGTTGATATCTAGCACCGCAAGGGCCAGGCGCCTCCCCGCCCTGCTCTTGCGGACTATCTCGCCTGCGAACCTGGAGTAGAACGTAGCCCTGTTGGCAAGGCCTGAAAGGCGGTCGAAGGGGTAGTTCAGCGCGACTCCCGCGCCGCTGAACCGGACGGTCGAAAGGTCGTTGAAGAGGGCCACGAAGTCGGTTATTTCCCCATCCTCGTTTCGTATTGCGTGGCACGAAAGCCACTCAGGGTACACTTCCCCCGACTTTCGGCGGTTCCATATT
This sequence comes from Synergistaceae bacterium, assembly GCA_012519165.1. Taxonomy (GTDB): domain Bacteria; phylum Synergistota; class Synergistia; order Synergistales; family Aminobacteriaceae; genus Aminivibrio. The sequence continues at coordinate 2,278 of JAAYQT010000200.1, read as the reverse complement.
CTGCCCTCCCACTTGCCCTGGGAGAGCAGAGAATCCCAGAAAGTTTTGTAGAACTCCGGCCCGTGGCGGTCCGACTTTAAAATACGGGGGTTCTGCCCTATGGCCTCCTCGGCGGAGTAGCCCGTAATCACAGTGAAGGCGGGGTTGACCATCTTTATAATCCCGTCGGGATCCGCCACCACGATTCCCCCAACCATGCCGGAAAAAACTGCGGCGATTATCTGGAGGATTCTTTTTGACTCACCGGAATCATCCCCGCATCTGAAAACTTCGCTGAACCTGCCGTCAAGTCTCAAAGTATGCTTCCTTCTTCCCTGGCGAGCGCCGAAGTTCCCGGCCTGTTCCCGCTCCTGAGAACCTCGTCCGCCACATCGTCTGCGGCCTTTGGATAGGCAATGGAAAAGGCCGCCTTTTCCATTTCGCCAAGCAGCTTCCTGTCGGCGAAAAGCCGCCGGACCACCTCCCCGACCTCGGCGGCCGAACTGGCCGCCAGCCCCGCCCCCTTCTCCTGGAGGTAGGCCGAGTTCTTCGTCTCCTGCTTGGGGATGGGGTTCACCAGGATCATGGGCGCGCCCGCGCACAGGGCCTCGCTGACGGTGAGCCCCCCCGGCTTGGTGATCATGAAGGACGCACGGGCCATCAGCTCCTCAAGATTATCTACAAAGCCCAGGATATTAAGGCTTAGCCGGCGTCCCACTATTACGTTCCGAAGGTCTGCAAACAGATCCCTGTTTCGGCCCGTCACCACCGAGACATCCATGGGGTGTCCCGTATCGGACAGGGCCGCCAGGATGTCCAGCGCCAGAATGCTTGGTATGCTGCTGGCTACGAAAAGAACAGAGAGGCGCTTCTTTGTGAAATCGCGGCGGGTCGTACCGAGGGAGGCGAACTTGCGGGATACGGGAATGCCCGTCACCGATATCTTCTCGCCCGGGACGCCCATGGCCAGAAGCCCCCGGTGCACCCTGTCGCCGGAGATAAAGTACCGGTCCACGTTATCCTTAACCCACATCCGCCTGAGGCCGAAATCGGTTATCACCGTGTGAAGGTCTCCCCGGTACATTCCCTCCTCCTTCATCCGCGATAAAACGTTCAGCGGAAAGTAGTGGGTGCATATGCAAACCCCGGGCTCGTTTTCCGAGATGTAGCGCATGAATTTTTTTACGTTTTCTATGGTGATTTTTTCGAAGAGGCGGAGAGCCACGCTCTCCTCGCGGTTTTTGTCGGTAAGGTCGTACATCAGGCGGCATGCAAGGTGGGAATGCTCGCTGACGAAGGCGTAAACGTCGCTGTATGACCATTTGAACAGGTCGCTCGAAAAGTCCAGTATATCCATGACCACGTTGGGCGCGGCCCTGTGATCCAGGGACTCCCTAATGGCGCGGGCCGCCATCCTGTGGCCGTTTCCTGCGCTTACATAAATTATGTGAACAGGCCGCAACGGCTATCCCCCCCGACCGGAAGGACCCGTTCCGGGCGGAGGCAGGCCGCCCTGACCGCCCGGAACAGGTCTTGAAAACTATCTACCCCGTTCAATTGTACATCAAGAGGGACGAATGATAAACAGGTCAGTTTTCTTCTGTGGGCAGCACAATGCCTCCCTGGGGTATTACATATGAGGTGAAATCCTCCCCGTATTTTTCAATCAATAGGGGCAAGATCCCGTCGGGAGAATCCACTTTTTCGCAGAACATCCGACCGCTGTCCTCCCGGTTCGAGTTGGAGTAAAGGAGGACGGAGGCCTCTTTGGCAAGTTTGGCCAGATAGTAGAGCTTATGGGCGCCGAAGCGGAAATCGGCCTCGAAGGCCTCTATGGCGCCGTCGGGGGTAAGTCCCCGCATGGCCCATTCCTCGAAGACCTTGTGTCCGTATCCTTCAGCCAGCTCCGCGAAGAAGACCATGGTCCCCCCCGGACGCAGCGCCCTGGCGCCCATGAACATGGCCTTGTGGGCCTGATACATGTTGATGTCCTTGGGGTAGCCCCCGGCAGAAATGAAGACCACATCCGCTCTTTTGGGGATGGGGGCAAAGTTGTACTTCCTGAAGGTCTTTATGCCCTCCCTCCAGGCGTCGTACCAGTGTCCCCCCACCACCCTTACGATGCGCTTGGAGCTGTCGGATACGCAGTTGAGGATGAAGTGGAGGGGGCAGAACTCCCTCACAGCCTCCACCATCTCCTCGCTGACCACGTTGCCGTCCACTACGCCTATGCCCACCCCCGGGGCGGTCATCATGCGGTGGTTGGTCATAACCGTCTCCCGGCCCGCAACCCCGGGGA
>JAAYQT010000199.1 GCA_012519165.1 Synergistaceae bacterium | reverse complement strand
GTAAGCCAGCTGATGTTCGGCTTTCACTTTACCCCCTCCGTCAGAATTTTCCTGGGCGCGGCGGCGGGCCTGTCCGCCGGCTTCATCCTCCCTCCCATGGCCACGGCGTTCCTGTCTGTCCACCACGGCTTCAACCTGTATAATGTGGGCTTTACTGCCGGGATGGTGGGCACCCTCTTCGTCTCCCTCTTCAAAAGCCACGGGTTTATTGTAGCCACCAGGGTGCTCTGGTCCACGGGGAAAAACGCCCTCCTCGCGCCGGCCTGCGCTCTCTTCTTTGCCTCCCTTGCAGTCCTTGGGGTTATGTTGGGGGCCTCCTTCCGGGAGGACCTGAATTCTTTGTGGAAGAATACGGGAAGGCTGCTGGCCGACTTCGTAGACCTTTACGACTTCCCCGCCACCCTGGTGAACATGGGCCTTACGGGCCTCATTCCAACGGCCTATCTCTGGCTTATCGGCGGGGATTTTAACGGCCCCACCGTGGGGGGATTGCTGACCATCGCAGGGTTCAGCGCCATGGGGAAGACTCCCTTTAATATAGTCCCCATCATGGCCGGAGTGGCTCTGGGGGGCCTGACCAAGGACTGGAGCCTCACCCACCCTCCCGTTCAGCTTGCGGCCCTCTTCGGGACCACCCTGGCGCCTATCGCCGGTGAGTTCGGGTGGGCGGCGGGGGTTCTCGCGGGGTACGTTCATTCTTCGGTGACGCTGTACGTGGGGGTGCTTCACGCAGGGTTTAATTTATACAATAACGGTTTCGCGGGGGGTCTGGTGGCGGCGGTCCTCGTCCCCCTGATCGAGACCTTCCGGAGGAGGGAGAGAAGGCGATGAGGCTTGAGCGGCATGTAGTCTCCCGGATAGTAAGCGAACTGATGAACTTCTTCTTTTCCCTTGGGGCAAAGGACTTCCAGGCCAGGGTCTCCAGGGGAGAAGAGGGGCACGAGATAGTCATAGAATCGGACTACGGCCCCGGCCAGGGCGGGAAGCTGAAGGAGATGGCCCGCCTTTTGAGAATGCCCCGGGCCAGGGAGATGGAAGAATACTCCTGGTCCCTCTCCGGGGACATAAGCACGGGGCAGGAGATCTACCTGGTGGGGATTTTAACTGATACGGTATCGGTGGACCACGACGAAGAGGCGGGAAGAGCGCTTATAACTCTCTTCCGCAAATGGAACTGACGGAGGGGTGAAACTCCATGGCAAAGACTGAACTAACCGGGGAGCTTCTTGAGGCCATGATCCTGGGAGGCGCCCTGCTGGGCGGCGGGAGCAGGGGAACGGCGGAGGAGGCCCGGGAGGCGGCGGAGACGGCCCTTAAATTCGGCCCCCTGTACCTTACCGCCATAGACGATCCTGACCCGGCGGATATAATAGTAACCTGCTCTGCGGTAACCTGCCCCCACCGGAAGGACTTTTCCATCTCCCCCAGGGCCAGGGTCCGCTCGCTGGAGCTGCTCCTCGCAAGCGGGACCCCCCGGCCTGCGGGGCTGATCCCCAACGAGTGCAGCGCCATGGGCGTGGTCAACGGCCTTATTGAAAGCGCGACGCTGGGCATCCCCCTGGTGGACGCCGCCTGCAACGGAAGGGGGCACCCCACTCCGGAGATGGGTTCCATGGGGCTTCACCTGGACCCGGACTACATATCCTCCCAGGCTTTCGCAGGGGGAAACCCGGTTAAGGGCACGTATATCGAAGGCTTCCTGCGGGGAGATGTGGCCACTGTATCAAACCTCATCCGCCACAACGCCTGCGAGGTGAGGGGCGTACTGGCTACTGCAAGAAACCCGGCGTCCATGGCCTTTGTGCGTGAGAACGGCGCCCCCGGCGCATTAAGCCACGCCATCAGGATAGGAGCGGCCATGGCGGAGGCGGCGGAAGAGGGCCCGGAGGCGGTAATCGGGGCG
>JAAYQT010000021.1 GCA_012519165.1 Synergistaceae bacterium | reverse complement strand
ATGGAAGGAATTTCCGCCCTATCCCGGAATTTGGAGAGTCAGGATGTGCAGCTTGCCGTCCAGTACTCAGTCATGAAGCAGGTTGCGGAGCTTAACAAGGACATGGTCGCCCAGCTGATGCAGAGCATGGGCATAGGACAGAACATCGACCTGATGGCGTAATGGCTCCGGGGATCGGCTGACAGGCCGGGCGGGCTTTCTGCCTCGTCCGGCCTGTTCTTTTTGTGGATACCGCCCCTCCCGGCTGCAGTCAGGGCCGCGCCTCTGAAGGAACGCAACGGGAGGCAGCAGGCAGGTAACCCGGACGATGTTCAAATCTCCGGGGGTTCTTTATATTCAAGTTGGAGGAGGACTAAACCAGGGTGGATTCATTTTTTTCGGGCGTCCCGGCAGCCGGGAGTATTCTTAACGCCCTCGCTATAGTAGCCGGCTCTTTGGCGGGGATAGCCCTCCATTCCAGGCTGCCGGAGAGATATACCTCCATCACTTTCCAGGGACTGGGGCTTTTGACGCTTTTTCTTGGGGTACACATGGCCCAGAGGACAGGAAGCTTTCTGGTAATGGCCTTCAGCATTGTGGGCGGGGCGCTGCTCGGGGAATTTTTTGATCTGGACGGGAAACTGAACAGGCTGGGCGACTGGACCAGAAGAAAAATCCGCTCCAAAAACGAGAAGTTCACCGAGGCTTTCGTGGCTGCCTCCCTGCTCTACTGCGTGGGCTCCATGGCCATCCTCGGGGCAATTGAGGAGGGCCTCGGAGACTTTCCCAGGCTGTTCGTCACCAAGTCGCTCATGGACGGCATGGCCTCCGCCGCCATGGCGGCCTCTATCGGGCCCGGGGTTTTGTTTTCGGCCGTACCGGTGCTGCTATACCAGGGCGGGATGACCCTCCTTGCGGGGACCGTCCAGTCGGTAATGACCGGGCCGGTGGTGGACGAGGTCTGCGCGGTAGGAGGGCTGCTTCTGCTGGGAATCGGCTTAAACATCCTGGAGATAAAAAAAATCAAGGCGGTTAACATGCTGCCCGCCCTTCTTTTCGCAGGCGTGCTGGCGTCCCTCTTCGGCTAGCCGCCGGTCCGCATATGCAAAAAGCCGGGAGCTGCCGCTCCCGGCTTTTTGCGTATGCATGTCTTTCAGGAAAGTCTCCACCGGAACTTGGGCTCGGACACTCCGTAGATGGCCGCCCTCTCCCCCCGGAGAAGGGCCCAGTTCTGATTCCCGTAGTCGTAGTGCCACCATTCGTCGGGGTAGTTTGTAAAGCCGGCCCTGGTCATGACGGCAAAAATGAGCCTGCGGTTTATCATTATCTCTTCCTCTTCCTCGGTAAGGCGCTCCCGGGCCGCCAGCTTTTTTTCGTAGTAGTCTGTGGCCGACTTCTCCGTAGTTTCGTCAAACTCAGTCCCCATAGGCAGAAGCAGTCCGTTTTCATCCACAACGGCAAGGTCCACCGCTCCGCCCGTTACGTGGGGAGAGGGGTGGGCGGTAGCCACCGAAGGGGGCGCCACGAACTGGGACGCCAGGTCCGTGATCTCCCTGTCGCTAAGAAGGGGCATCTT
>JAAYQT010000198.1 GCA_012519165.1 Synergistaceae bacterium | reverse complement strand
CTTTCTCTCTATGCCGTTGAAAGATGTCTTCCCTCCTGCATTAAGCCCGGCGTAGCAAAGACGCCGGCGGAGCAGTCCGTCTCCGGTTTTTTCAACTATTCCGATGATCCTCATTCCTGCCCTTCCTCCCGGGCGTCATAGTTTCCGCTCTTTCCGCCTCTTTTGTTCAAGAGCCTTATGCCTTCTATGGTCATATTTTTGGAGATCCCCTTGCACATATCATACACTGTAAGGGCCGCTACGGACACGCCGGCAAGCGCCTCCATCTCCACCCCCGTCACGTCCCGGGCGGCCACAGAGCAGGTAATGCGGACTTTGCCCTCGTTTGGAAGAAAGGAGCATTTCAGGTCTGTCTTTTCAATCCGGATTCCGTGGCAAAGCGGAATAAGTTCAGGGGTTCTCTTTACTGCCATAATACCCGCCGTTTCCGCTATCTTCAGCACATCGCCCTTCTTTGACTCTCCCGCAGCAAGCTTTTCCGAAATAGCCCGGTCAAGAAGAACCCAGCCCTCGGCCAGGGCGGTTCGAAGCGTCTCGGGCTTGCCGGTCACATCCACCATCCTGGGGCTTCCGGCGCCGTCAAGGTGAGAAAAAGATCCTTCCATTAATTAACCTCCGATCCTGGACATATGCCGCTCTTCTTCAGCAGGCCCTCCGGCGCCGGGAAGGCCGGTATCGCCGCTTTCAGGCTTGGACGCCGCAGCTTTAAGGACGATTCTTTCAACCCCCTGCCGGTCCCGGTCTTTAACGACCTCCCCCAGGGAGTAGCCAGACGAGCTGAAAAGGCAGGGCAGAACCTCCCCCGTGGAGGAGATCCTGAGCCTGTTGCACTGCCCGCAGAAATGGTTGGAAACGGCCGATATAATTCCGACCCTCTGGCCCGTCTTTTCATTTCTATAGTATCGGGAGGGGCCGCACGAGTCAGCGGGGCCGCCGGGAAGAGCCTGCCAGAGAGGCCCGCCCGGAAGGGCGGCGAGCATCTCTTCAGCGCCGACAAAACGGGTCCCGGCCCAGACGTTGCCGTCCAGGGGCATAAATTCAATCAGGCGGAGAAGAATCCCTCTCTCCGACGCAAAGTTGACCAGGGAGGGTATTTCGTCCTCGTTAAATCCTCTCATAATAACGGCATTTATTTTTACCGGGGGATTTTTGGCGAGCAATACGGCATCTATTCCCCTTATCACCGCTCCCAGTTCGCCCGTCCTGGTGGTTTTGCGAAATTTATCTTCGTTCAGCGTATCCAGGCTGACGTTCAGGCTGTCCAACCCCAGGGAGGCAATCCGGTCCGCCTGCTCAGCCAGCATGGATCCGTTGGTGGTTACAGTGAGGCGCAGGGTCGGCAACGTCCGGCGCACTTCTTCCATGAAGGAGACAAACCCCTTTCTGACAAAAGGCTCGCCCCCTGTGAACCGTATTCGTTTAACGCCCATTTCCGCCAAAACCCGGCATAAAAACAGTATGTCCTCGTAGGAAAGAATCTTTTCATGGGGCATCCAGTCGATGCCGTCCTCGGGCATGCAGTATACGCACCTGAAGTTGCACCTGTCGGTAACCGATATGCGGACATAGTCCAACACCCTGCCGTAAGGGTCCCGGATTACCCTTCCCAACGGTACCCCCCCATTTCGTCCACCAGGGACTTCCAGCCGGGGTCCCCGAGGGCGTCCAAAAGAGACCTTAAGCCCGGGTGATCCCCGTCTTTTTTATTATAGACGAGCTCGTAGGGCTCCTCCGCCAGGGGGATGAAGTCAAGCCCCAAGGCATCGGCCGCAGATTTTATCCCCGCCGCCGCGTCGGCGAGGCCTCTTAAAACCCTGTTGCCGGCGTCAAAGTGAGTGGCGCTGCAGAACTCGTAGCCCCGGACGTTTTCAGGGGCAATCCCCTCCTCGCGTAGGAGGTAGTCCAGCAGCACCCTGGTACCTGCGCCGGGCTGGCGGTTTACTATGGACACGTCCTCCCGGCCCAGGTCCGCCACTGATCGTATGCCCTTCGGATTGCCCTTCCTGACCATGATTCCCTGCCTCCGATAGAACACAACCCGCCGGGCTATCTGAGCAGCCTCATCGCCAAAGAGTCTTTCAATATAAGGAGTATTGTAGGCCCCTGTTTCAGGGTCCAGCAGATGGCATGCGGCTGCGTGACACTCGCCCCTGGAAAGGGCGGCCAGCCCCCCCAGACTGCCCACGGATCTCATTACCACCTCGGCCCCCCTCTTTTTTACAAAGGTGGCAATTCTCTCAAAGCCGGGGTCGTTGGAGCCCTGAAAAAGAATTCTGTCCTCCCAGTTTATATCCCTTAAAAACCACAGCTTAACCGGGGCTCCTTTTGCCCTCTCCGCCGTCTCCAGGGGAAGGAGGGCCAGCCCGTCGGTCTCGGAAAGGGACCAAAGGGCGGAAGCGCCGGAAGACAGGGGGTAGGCTTTTTTTTCCCCGCCGATCTCCGCGCACTTCAGCCTTACCCACTCCTCCCTGCCGAAGCTGGAAGAGTAGGATGACAGCAGGGAGACCTCCCCTTCGCCCTTTGCGCCGATGGCCTCGGACAGGACTTTTTCTTCGTCGAAATCCCCTTTTTGCAGCAGCTGCAGGGCAGGGTAGACGAGGGACCATAGTATTACGGCGTTTGACATGGGAAACCCCGGCAGATTGACGGCCAGGGCGCCTCCCAGGTCCGCCGCGGAGGCGGGCCTGCCGGGCTTCATAAGCAGCCACCGGAAGAGGGGAACTCCCAGCTCTTCCATCACCGGGAAGGCGTAATCCTTCTCGCCCTTGGCCGAACCTGCGCCGATGAGGATAAGGTCGTACTTGTCCCTGTTCTCTTTGAGGAAAGTTTTAAGAACCTCCCTGTCGTCGGGAAGGCGGGGAACCCTGTCAAGGGGGAGGCCCCACAGGTCGAAGTACCCCTTTACCAGAAGGGAGTTGCTGTCGCCCACCATCCCTGCGGGCGGAGACCCGGTCTTTATCCACTCATCCAGTGGAATGACTTCGTCGCCTGTGGGAACGTAGAGGGTTCTCGGAAGGGGGAGAGTCCTTATAATTCCAACCCCGGCAGCGCCCAGCAGGGAGTTCAGCGCCGGGTTAATCCGGTCCCCCTCCCTGGCTATGACCTGTCCAAGAAAGACATCCTCTCCCAGGGGCCGGATATTCTCCCCCGCCACGAGAGTGGACGCCACAGACAAAACCCCGTTTTCGGCCGGCGAAGTATCCTCCACCATAGCCACGCAGTCAAAACGGGGGTGGACGTCCCCTCCCGTATTGACCCACTGGTACTCCCCGGGGGGGAAATGAACCGGCGAAGACGGTGTCGCCCCGGCGGTAGCCGCCGACGAGAGGCAGTAGCCGTCCATAGCGGAGGCATTATAGTGGGGCACGTTTCTTTTGGAGATTACGTCTCCGGCCAGGGTCCGCCCCAGGGCCTCTTCAATGGGCGTCTCTTCCGGGGGGAGAGGGGCGAGGTTCTGCCTGAGAATCTCCCAGGCTCTTTTTAAAGGGATGTGCATCCGGTCCTTTTCTACCATAGCCAGACCTCCGCCTCTTCTCCCGGCCTCACTGTCTCCATGGAGGCCGGGATGTGAAATAGTCCGTCCGCTTCCGCCAAAGCCCTGGAGAATGATGACTTCACCGGCCGGGGCACGGCCCTGCCGTTTTCGATAACGCAGGGGATAAACTCCTCTATTCCGGCGATGCCGAAGATTGCTTCTTCCGTTATTACTTTTAATCCCCTCCACGGACCTCTAAGCTCGCCCCAGACCATGCTGTTCAAAAGAGGCAGCAACACCGTGAAGGCGGAGACAAAGCAGGAGTAGGGGTGGCCCGGAAGGCCCATAACAAGTTTTTTGCCCTCCGCCGTTCCCGCTACCAGGGTCGGTTTTCCCGGCGACATTAAAATGCCCCTGATCAACAGCCCCGGGTCGGGCAGTTCTTCAAGGATGGACGAACAGTGATCCCTCATGCTAACGGAAGATCCGCCGCTGATGACTACAACGTCGCACTCGTCCATGGCCTTCTCCAGCATACCCGAAAGGACGTTTTTTTCATCCCTGGCAATGCCGTAATCCCTTGTCAGAAAACCTTCTCCGGTCAGAAGGGAGTGAAGCAGGGAGGCGTTGACGTCCCTTACCCTGCCGGGAGGAAGAAGCTTTGTATCCGGCGGCGCAATTTCATCCCCGGTGCTGATAACACCCACCGTTAGGCTTGATACGGCTGCTTCGGCTACGCCGGCCATGGCGAACAATCCGGCGGTTTTAAAGTTAATTTTGCTCCCGGCTTTCAGCATTAGGTCTCCAATGGAAAACTCCTCTCCCCGGCGGACGGTGTTCTCAGCCTTCTGAACTGCCTTTTTAATCTCGATCCAGCCGCCCGCCGACTCGGCGTCCTCCTTCATAACGACTCCGTCCGCTCCCTCGGGAAGGATCCCTCCCGTATGGATGAGGGCGCACTGGCCCTGCCCTATGGAAAAAGACGGAGCTTCCCCCATGGGAACTTCCCCTGCCAGGGAAAGATAGGCGGGACTACCGGGAGACGCGCCCAGACAATCCGCGCTGGCCGCCGCATAACCGTCCCTCGTGCTT
>JAAYQT010000197.1 GCA_012519165.1 Synergistaceae bacterium | reverse complement strand
GGCCGTCCTGGGGGGCAAGCCGTTCGGCAATGTCCATCCTGGCCATAACCTTCACCCGGCTGGTGAGGGGCGCCTGGAGGTTCCGGGGCAGGCTCAGCCTGTCGTGGAGGACGCCGTCCACCCTGAACCGCACCAGTACCTCCCCCTCGAAGGGCTCTATGTGAATGTCGGTGGCCCTGAGCTTCAGCGCCTCCCGGATGAGGCCGTTAACAAGTTTGATAACCGGCACGTCCACTGAATCGCTCTGGACGTCCTCCCTCAAAATTCCGTCGTCGTCGTCGATGCCCTCAAGGGCCGACAAGGTGTCGTCGCCAATGCCGCCCCGCAGGTCGTAGAGGCGGCCCAGGAGGCGTTCTATTTCTTCACGGCGGTGAAACTCGGGCCAGGCCTCCCTGCCCATGGACGCCGCCAGCACCTGGGCCGCCGGGAAACACTCAGGCGACGCCGCAGCCACCGTGAGCCGCTCCCCGTCGTCCCGGAGGGGGAGCAGACCCGCATTTTTAAGGGCGTCAAGGCTTATGCCGCCCCGGATGAGGGGGGCGACCGCCTCCGCCTCGGGAAGTCCTGGGGCCATTTTTCATCCTCCCGTCATTTAGACTGTTTTTTAACCGACTCCCGGTACTCCTTTTCGAGCCTGTCCCAGAGCTTGCCTTCGGGCTCGCTCATACCGTGTTCGCCCTCCACAATCTCCCTGGTAATCTGCTCGGCTTCTCCCGGGGTCTCCAGGATGTAGGGGGTTAGAAAGATCATGAGCTCGATTTTCTCCCTCTGCTTCACTGCCCTGGTGAACAGGCTTCCTATGAGGGGAATGTAGGAGAGGCCGGGGACCCTGCTCCTCAGGCTCTTCTCCACTTCCTTGATGAGGCCGCCCAGGATAACCGTGTTTCCGGAGCTGACCATGACGCTGGTCTTTATCTTCCGCTTGCCCGTTACCGGCGTGTCTGCGGTCATGGCGGAGAGCACGTCCTCTATGACCTGCTCCACTTCAAGGGCCACCAGGTTGCCGCTCCGGATGGAGGGGGTGACGTTCAGGATAAGGCCGGTGTCCTTGTACTCGTAGCTGCTCTGGACTGCGCCGGGGTTTGAGATGTCCGACAGCTTCCCCTTCAGTTGGGGGATAACCTGCCCCACCTGGAGCTCGCTCTCCTGGTTGTCGGTGCACATGAGGCGGGGCATGGATAGAACGTTTATTGCGTCGAACTTTTTCAGCAGGTCCAGGTAGGCGTAGACCAGACCCATACCCCTGTACTCAGTCCTGGTGAACCACGTGCCGTCCTTTCTCTGGTACTCCTCCTCGGTCTTTGAGAGGTTCTGGAACCAGTCGAGGATCGTACCCGGCACCCCTCCCCCGCCGAGGTTCAGCTGTCCTGCGATCACCGCGTCCCCTGTGACCGCGCCGCCCCAGGTGGCCCAGTCGATGCCCGCATTATCCAGCTTGGTGAGGTTCACCTCGGCAATCAGCCCCCGCAGCAGCACCTGCCGGGGCAGGGTGTCAATCTTCTGGATGATCTCCACCAGGGACTGGAAGTGGTGGGGGGGAGCGGCGAAGATGAGGCTGTTGGAGGGGATGTCAGGCACTACCGTGGTCGGGATCCGCCCCTCGGCGTTTGTCGCCTGGGAGGCCTGGGCGGACAGGATCTTGGAGAGCTGCTCCGCCACCACCTTTGCGTCGGCGTTTTCAAGCTTGTAGACGTGGAACTCCCCCGACTTGGGGGTGACGTCCAGGTCGGCAATGAGCTTCAGGGCCCTGTTGATGTGCCGGTCCTCCCCGGCAAGCACTATCTGGTTTCCCGGCGCGTCGGGCAATACCGTAAGGCCGAAGACGGGGCTCCCCGGAACCTTGGCCAGGTTTGCCAGGTGGGCGGCGATTATCTCCGGGGAAGCCTTATTAATCTTTACCGTCCTTGACTTGAAGACCTTGTCGGGCCTGTCCAGGGTACGGATTAAGTCCACCGCCCTGTTTACGTCGGTGGCCCTCCCGGTGAGGAGGATATCCTCCCCCCTGCCCACGGGCAGCACTGTCACCGCCCGGCCTGACGCCTGGCTGACCGCCGCGGCAATGAAGTCCGCGCTGACGTAGTCCAGAGGCACCACCTGGGAGACGGTCTGCTCCCCCTCCCCCGGCCCCAGCCGTCCCGCCCTGACCTCCGACTCCGCCGAAGCCCCGGCTTGCAGGGGGACCACTTTAATAAAGCCAGCTCCGGGCTGGAGGGTGTAGCCGTTCATCTCCAGCACCGAGATGAACACCTGCCGGGCGTCCTTAAGCGGGAAGGGCTTCGGTGAAATTACCGAAATGGACCCCTTCACCCCCGGGGTGATGACTATGTTTTCGTTGAGCAGCTCTGCCATGAAGCGGATGAACTTCACCATGTCCACGTCATGGAAGTTAAACCGGGCGTTCCCCGAGGCCCTCATCATCCGGGCGGACTCCACCAGGGCCGCTTCGTCGTCGGCCTCGGTCTGGCCGAACGCAGCCGGGGTGAAACAGATTAATAAAATCAGAATAAAAACCAGTCTTCTGCGGATCATTTCCTCAACTCCCCCCAAATCTCCCGGTCCGGAATGTAAAGAACCAGCCTCTTTCCGCCCTTATCCTGCGGAAGGGTAATAGTAATTTTCTGGCAGCTGTATCCCTCGGGCAGGCCCTCCTGACCCGGAAAATAAAAGGGCGATCTCTCCCAGGCCAGGCCGTCCTCCCTGCCCCGGCTCTCAAGCCCCCCGGCGAGGGCTCTCAGGCGAAAGTCCCGGAGCAGCGCCAGACGGTCCCGGCCTTCGCGGACCTCGGCCAGGGCCCTGGCCGAAATACCTGCCAGCCTTATGGAACCGGCGGCTACGAGCCCGAGAATGGCTATCGCCACTAAAGTCTCTATCAGGGTGAAGCCTCTCCGTCCCCCCATCCCGGCGCCCCGCCTCAGCGGATATTGTACTTAAGGGAGACCGTCTGTCCGCCCCGGAGCACCTGGACGTCGAAGGCGTCCCCGCCCATAAGGGAGTTTACCACGTTAACCACGTCCCCCATGTTCCGTATCTCCAGGCCGTTGACGGACTGAATCACGTCTCCCTTCTCCACCCCTACCTCCTCAAGGAAGCTGCCCCGGTCCATCCACTGGACCTCCACCCCCAGGGCGTTGCTGCCGTCAAAGGCGGGTCGTAGCCGGAATTTCTTCATCTCGTCCAGGGGGTTCATAAGCAGGTTGTCCACCGTCTCCCTGGGGATGGAGCCCTGCCTTCCCGGGCGGGCCGCGGCAATGCCCCCGTCCTTCGTGATTTGGGGAGGTCGGGCCGGAGCCGGCGCCCTGGCGTCAGAAGACGGTTTGCCGCCGTACTTTAATGAGACCGTTATCTCCGCGCCGTCCTTGTGAAGGACGATGCCTTCGTCCAGGACCCTAAGGAGTTCAAAACCCTTAATTTTATACCCGGGAAGGTAGACGGCCTGTTTTCCCCCCTCTTCAATCCAGGCCGAAATGCCGGGGATCGCCCCTGCAATGCGGATGCCCTCAAGGGCGTAGAGCTCCCCTGCGGTTATCTCCTTTTTCTCCGGCTCTTTGGGAGCGGGGACGGCAGAAGAAGCGCCGAAGGGATCGGCAGCCGCGAAATCGGAGAGGGTAGGGCCCCTTTCCTGGCCGGCCCGGTCGTCGTAACGGACGCCCCGGACAGGAGAGGACTTGGAGGACTCCTCTACCCAGGCCGAGAATATGGCCTCCTCTGCAAGGCCCGCCGCAAGGCTGCCCCCTATCATGCACAAAAAGCTCAATCCCGCGGCGCGGAGAAGAAAGCGGCCCCCTCCCTTAAGCGCTCGTTCAATTACCGCCATCGGATCCCCTCCCTCCCCTTTTCAGCCTCCATGCGCCTCCCTCGCCCCGCCTGAGGGGCGGCAGGGGCCCCAAAGACTCCAGAAGCTTGGCTCTGCGCCCGCCCATGGAGATATCGGCCTCCGCGAGGGAGAGAGGCGGACGGGTAAAAGCCGCCCTCCCCGATACTTCAAGGTCGCCGGAGCCCCGTATGTCGAAAACCTCCAGCCGGCCGCCGCGAAGGGCAATCTTTGCATCGACCAGATCCATATAGAGAGGTTCCTCCCCCGGCACGGGCAGGCCCGCCGAGACCCGCTCAAACCGGACCAGCAGCGCCGGGGCCAGGGCGGCCAGGCTGCTTTTAAACGAAAGGGAGAGATGGGCTCTCCCCGCCTCCACCGAGAAAAGGGGTGATTTTAACCGGACGTTAACCAGCTCTGCCGACGGGAGAAAACCCGGGGCGGACACGTTTGACGCGTCAAGGGAAATACCCCTCTCCCCGGCGGCCCGTACGTTCCTCAGCCAGACCAGTTCAACCCCCCGGTCGAAGGGGAAAAACGCAAGAAAGGACAGAATAAAGACAAGAGCGCAAAAGGCGGCCGCCCCCAACGCCCGGACCGCCCTCACCGGCCGTTCCTCCCGAGGATCAGGTTGACGGCGAGGGAGCGGGAGGGGAGGTTCTCCGAGGGGGCGTTTCTTACGGCCCTGACCTCAGCCGACGAGCAGAAAATCCCCCTCCGCTCAGTCTCCTGGATAAACTTTGCCAGCTGCTCCGACGACAGCCCGTCAAGGGCGGCCGATACAATCTCTCCGCCTCCCCGGCCCGACTGGGCCGCAATGCTCTTGAGATTTGACCGGAGCCCCAGGGAGGCAGCAACATTCGATACGCCGGTAAGAAGGTCGCCGTCTGCGTCGCCCGCAGGCGAGCCGTTCCGTCCTTCAGTCCCTGCCAGGGCGCGGTACTCCCCGATGACCGACGTCAGGCTGGAGAACCGTTTTTTTTGCAGCTCCCTGCGGGCCCTGAGGTCCCGGGCGTCGGCCCACAGGGAGAAGGCCGCTCCCCAGGCCAGCAGGGCGAGAAGGAGAAATAAAACCGCCCGCCGTTCCGCTCCGGGGCCGTCGTCCTTCCCGGCCAGGGCCTGGAATAAGGAGCCCATGTAAGCCCTCACGGGACCCTCCTCCTTAAAGAGAGGGAGAATCTGAGTCCGCCGCCGGGAATCTGCTGGACGTCCCCCAGGGAGGCACGGAAAGGTTCTCTGTCGGCGGCGGCCCTCAGGGCCTGAATCCCCTCCATGTCCGCAGCGGCGCCGGTAAGCTCCACCCCGTCGCCGGAAAAACGCAGAACCTCAAGAACGGGAAAACCCGTCCTCTTCTCCCCGCCCTCCGTCCAGGCGCCCCCGAGGTGTGAGAGGACTGCGGAGAAGGCCGGCTCCTCGCTCCCCTTTCCCTTCAGTTCCGCAAGCTTCCCCCTGGCCTGGGAGAGAGGGTCCGAAATCCGCTCCCCCGGAGCGGCGATCTCACCATACAGCTCCCGGGAGCGGGACGCAAGGAGGGCCAGGGATGAATCAACCCTGGATGAAAGCCAGATCTGCGCGCCGCAAAAACAAAGCCCCAGCAGGACTGCGGCGGCGGAAAAATTACGCAAAAGCCTGGCGGTCTTCTCCCTGACCAGGGAGGCCGAGAGGGCGCTTTTTAGAATATTCACCGATAAAAACGAAGGAAACCGGGCTACGGTGCCTTCGGCGGCGGCAAACAGCTCTGCGGCGCTTTTTCCCTTCCATACGGAGGCGGCTAAGCCCTCGCGGCCCGTTGCGGCGGCAAACTCGCAGCAGAGGCGGGCTTCCCGGTCCAGGTCTTCATCCGTCGGAGGGGCTTCTGCAAGGGAGCAGCGGCAGAACAGGGGGACGCCCCCTGAAAAAAGAGCGGAAGCCAGGACCCCCTCGCCGCCGAAGACTGCGACGCCCTCCCCGTCCACCGCGGAGGCAAGGGCCAGGGGAAGGGGCCATACTATATTTTTGGCCCCCGCGTCGCCGCTCCCGGGGACCTCGGAGCCGGCAGACACCATGCGGCGCCCGCCGCCCCTCCCGACCGGGAGGAAACCCAGGGAACTACCTCCACCCCCTCCTCCCCCGAGAGGAGGGGCTTAAACTTAAGGCCGAGGGCGTTTCTTATATCCCGCATGGACCTGAAGGGGTACGAGAAGGGGTGGACCGAAACGGTCCTGAAGGGGTACAGAACCAGAGCGCCGCCGGGAGGAAGGGTACGGGCCTCCCCCGCCCCGCCGCCGTCAATAAGGCGAAAGCCTCCGATCCCTTTAAGAAAAATGGGGCCCGTCTGTCTTCTGGCTATTTTACAGCCCCTCCCATCGTACTGTTTTAAAAACAGAACCTTTTCTCTCCAGTATAACCTCCGCCGGCATTTTTTGGCCATCGGCAAATTCAACGGAAAACCGCACCTTAAAGTGACTGCTGGTGAAGGACAGGACGTTCATCAGCCTTGACCGGGCCCCGGGCGGGAAGGACGGGACCGCCGACAGGTCCGCCATGGACTCGAAAATCTTCGACTCCCGGACCCTGACAATATCGGCGGCAATACGTTCGTCAAGGCCGTCCAGCAGGGCGAGGGCCGGGGCTTCCGCCGTATTGGCGTTAATTTTGCCGTCGGACCACAGGGTTAAAGAGCCGGCCGCGCCGGGAGAGGCCCCGCTTCCGTAGAGAATTTCCTTAGTCATGCCGGGGACCAGCAACAGCTCGTCCAGGGACAGCAGGGGCCTGTTGAGGTACCACTCCCTCTCCCCTCCCCCGAGGCGGGGCTCGGAGTCGGAATCCAGAAAGTCCAGCGCAACTTCCGCAAGCTGCTCCGCCCCGGCCCTTTGCCAAAGCCGCCGCCATGGGTCGGCCATCTCCGCCCTCAGGGTTTTGCCGTCGGGAAGAAAGAGGCCGTTTGCGGGCAGCCGGTCGTCCAGGGGGATTATGGTCATCTCCGCCGTCGCTCCTTCGTCCTCGAAGGAGACCGTCCGGGGGGCGAAGGCCTCGTCCCGGAAGGAGTGGGCCTTTCCGGGGTGGGAGGCAATAAGTAATTTGGCAGCAGGCAGCAACGTTTCGCAGATCATCCCGGCAGTAAATGTCCTCTGCCGGTCGGAAAAAGTCCTGACCGTCCTTCTGGCGAAGAGGGCGAACCCCGTTGAGGCGGCAAGCAGGAAGAGGGAGACCAGAAGAACGGAGAGAAGGACAAGGCCCTTTCTCTTGCGTCTAATTTTTTTAGTCGGAGGGC